>JAUVCD010000190.1 GCA_030590865.1 Myxococcales bacterium
CCAGGCGGACCGCCGGATCTCGACCCTGCACTGCAAGCAACGGCTTTCCAAGACTCGCCAGCAGACCAGGGATTGGCCGGCGGACCGCCGGGCGGGCCCATGCCGCCAGGACCGCCGGGGGGACCACCGCCGCCAGGACCACCAGGCGGACCGCCGGATCTCGACCCTGCACTGCAGGCAACGGCTTTCCAAGACTCACCAGCAGACCAGGGATTGGCTGGCGGACCGCCAGGCGGGCCCATGCCGCCAGGACCGCCGGGTGGACCACCGCCGCCGGGACCACCAGGACCGCCAGGGGGACCGCCGGGTGGGCCACCGCCCCCAGGACCACCAGGACCGCCGGGTGGACCACCGCCGCCAGGACCGCCAGGGGGATCACCTCCGCCAATGGGCGGACCGCCAGGCGCCCCTGGATCGGCAGGCCCATTGTCGCCTGCACCCAGCGCCGGCCCCCCCCCCCAAGGGCAGCCGCAACCCACCGAAGGCGACGGTGTCCAACGGGTGCTGGCCGGCTTCCTCTATAGTTTCCAAGAGGATACTTACGGCAAAAACTGGACGCTCCACGAGGGCGAGAACCTGGTCGGCCGCGCCGAAACGAGCGTGAAGTGCGATGTACCCATCGCTCACGGCACAACGTCCACGCGCCACGCTACCATCGCATGCAACGACGGACAGGCCACGGTGCGGGACATGAAGTCGACCAACGGCACCTACGTCAACGGGCAGCGGATCGACCCCAACGCCCCGAGGCCGCTCAACGAGGGCGATAAGCTACGGTTTGGTGGCTACACCACGTACCTTCTGGTCGCCCGCAACCGCCAGTAGTCCAGCGTTCGGAGGCGCGGCCCGGCTGCTCTGAGCAACGGTGCTCACTGAAAGGTCGGAGCCGCCACAGGCTGCCCGAGACAGATCGACGCTCGGACCCGTCGAATTCACCGCCCGTTTCGAGTAAAACGGCATGGTGTCTACTTCGCCGAAAACGCCCACCTCCGCGCGGACTCGCGGAATCAAGCTGGAGTTCGGCCAGGCCACCGATCCAGGACTGGATCCAGCCAAAGCGGTCAACGAGGATTCTTGCGGCTACGCGGAGACGGCCTTCGGGCACCTGTTCGTCGTCTGCGACGGTATGGGCGGCCACGCAGGGGGCAAGCAGGCAAGCGACATCGCTATCCGCACCATCTTCGACCATGTCGGTACGGCCCCGGTCGAACGGGAGCCGAACGATGTGCTCAGCGAGGCAATCGAGACTGCGGCCGGCCGGGTCTTCGATTTGGGAGGGCCAGCAACCAACCAGCAACGGCCAGGCTCGACCTGCGTGGCCTTGCTGCTCCACGACGGTGTCGCCCACGTGGCCCACGTCGGCGACAGCCGTGGTTACGCCATCCGCGGCGAGCAAGTCTACCGGCTGACCAAGGACCACTCGATGGTCCAAGAGCTAATTGACAGTGGAGCGCTCAGCGAGCGGGAGGCGATCGGGCACCCGGACAGCAACAAGATTACCCGGGCTTTGGGCATGGCACCCACCGTCGATGTGGAGCTGCGTGCCGAACCGATGGAGCTGAACGAAGGTGACGTCTTTCTGCTCGCCAGTGACGGGCTCACCGACTTGGTCGACAGCGACGACTTTCTCGCAGTGATTCCCGACCATGTGGCGAGAAATGACGTCCCAGGGGCCTGCGCCGAGCTGGTAGCGCTGGCCAACCGGCGTGGCGGCTTCGACAACATCACCTTACAGCTCATCCACGTCCTCAGGGCCAGCCTGCGGGCTGGCCACACACTGCCCCAGGAGCCGAGCGACGGCGTGGCGGGCAGCCGGGTCGCGACGACCATCGACGGCGCACCGGTGGTGAGCGACACGGTCGTGCAAGAGCCTCAGTTTGCCACGCCCCCTGAGGCCCCAGTCACCGGGTGTATGGCAGGCGCCCCGGACATGCAGGAGGCCCCGACGCTCATCCAGCCAGCAAAGCGACGGGTGACCACGACCAAGCCTGAACCGCCGCCGCTAGTGGCCGACCCAGTGGTGCACCGACCCGCCGGACCGCAGCCCGTGGCCCGTCCCTTCGAGCCACCTGATCACTTCGACCCGCCTGAGTCCGAGCCCCGATCCACACCCACGTTGGTCTACGTGGTGGTCGGCATGGCCGTGGCCATCAGTGTTCTACTAATCCTGCTGCTCTGGGCGTTGTTCTACCGTTGAGCCCGCCCCTGCCCCAGGCTTGCAGCCCCATCACCCCAAGGTCTAAGAGGCATTCATGATTCCTGGCTTCGGCAAGCAGTCGCTCACCATCGGCAGCAATCCTCAATGTGACGTCGTGCTGCAAGGGGCTGGAGTCGCCCCTGAGCACGCCAGACTAGACCATCAAGGCGGGGGCAGCCTGGTGCTGGTCAACGGCGGAGCCGGCGCCACCACTGCCGGCGGTCACCCCATGCAGGCGGGCGAGCAGGCAGCCTTCGACTTCCGCACCCCCTTCGTGCTCGGCCAGGTCACCCTACCCTTCGAGCATCCGGCCATCGCCTTGAGCTTGCTGGCCCCAGGCCAGCAGACGGCCCCGCAGGGCCAATTGGTCTTCGGCCGCGACCCAGCGCAAGCCTCGCTCGTGATGCAGCATCCCAGCGTGTCGAGCCGGCACTGCACCGTCGCCCTCGACCGGATGATGATCACCGACCACGAGTCGACCAGCGGGACCTATGTGTCAGGCAGCCGGATCCCACCGAACACGCCAACCCCGCTGCCCCAAGACGGGTCGGTGCACATCGGACCGGTGCCGATGCAGGTGAGCCTGCTGATGCAACTAGCCCAGGGCGCAGCGGGGCAGCCCCAGCAGGCCGCCCAGGCGCCCGCGGGGGCGGCCGCTCCGGTGGCCGTCGCTGCCCCCCAACCCCACGGACAGCCCCAGCCCGTCGCGGCCCAGCCGGCTCAGGCATCGCCGGTAGCGCCTCAAGGCAGCCAGGCCTCGGGCACACCGATGAAGAAGCACAAAACCGTGTTCGGTCAGCTCGACTTCAGCGGAGCCACCGCCGGCATCAAGACCATCGGCCGAACTGAAGACAACGACATCGTCATCTCTCACGCCCAGGTGTCGTCAGCCCACGCCCAGGTAGAGCAGCTCAGCGGCAAGCTCTACGTGATGGACCGCGGCAGCGCCAACGGCACCTATGTGCGTGGGCACCGCATCCCGCCGAGCCAGAAGATCGAGATCCAAAGCGGCGAGAAGGTCTACATCGGCCCGATGCCGCTGCAGCTCGTGCTGAGCGAGAGCGGCGCAGTCGAGGTATTCCACGAAGCCTACGCCGAAGAGCGCTGGGCCGGTCGCCCGCTCTACGACATCGAGGCCTGCTGCCTGGCCATCGAGGTGCAGGATCGGGACGACCGCTCGAAGACCAAAGTTCTGCTCGACAGCATCTCGTTCAAGGCCCTGCCAGGCGACATGATCGCCCTGATGGGCCCCTCGGGCGCCGGCAAGACGACCCTCTTGCTCGCCCTCAATGGCTACATGCCGCCCTCGGCGGGCCAGGTCTGCATCAACGGCGAAGATCTCTACGACATCTACGACACGCTGCGTGGCTCCATCGGCTACGTGCCCCAGGACGATCTCGTGCACCCCGAGCTCACCGTCTGGGAGGCCGTGCGCTACAGCGCCAAGTTCCGGCTGCCCCCCGACTACTCGGAAGACGAGGTCGCTCAACGGGTGGACCAGACGCTCAGGGACCTGGGCCTGGAGAGCGTCCAGCACCTGGAGATTGGCTCACCAGAGGCGAAGGTGCTCAGCGGCGGCCAGCGTAAGCGAGTCAACATCGCTCTCGAGCTGGTGACCGATCCGGTCATCCTCTACCTCGACGAGCCAACCAGCGGCCTGGCAGCAGACGATGCGGCCAGCCTGATCGATCTCTTGCACCAGCTCACCAGGGCGACGGGCAAGACGATCATCATGACCATCCACCAGCCCGCCAAAGACGAGTACGAGAAGTTCAACCAGGCGCTGGTCCTCGGCTACGGCGGCGTGGCGATGTACTTCGGCCCAACGTCACCGGACAGCTACCGTTTCTTCAGCGGCTGGAGGGGACGCCAGCAAGCCTACCGGGAACCAACACCCGAAGAGCTGATCGACAATCCGCGGGACATGTTCGCTCAGATCACCGAGCGCGAGGCGCCGATCTACAAGCAGTTGCTGGCCCAGGATCCCAACGCGACGCGCGCCGAGGCCCGTCACCAGGCGGCCCTATTGTGGTCCCAGGAGTACTACGGCGATGCCAACCCGACCTTCAAGAAGATGTACTCGGGGCAGCGAGCCGTCGGCACAGGCGAAGGGGAGCGGGGCATTCCCGAGGGGCGCTCAGCCACACGCGGGCAATTTCGGCTGCTGTTGTCCCGCTACTTCAAGACGAAGATCCGCGATCGTGCCGGCACCGGGATCCTGCTGGCACAGGCACCGATCATCGGCGTGCTGCTAGCCGTGGTGTTCGGCGGCCAGGCCGACGCGGTGCCCGCCTGGTGCCTCGGCGCGTTGCAGCAGCTTGGCCAACGAACAGGCGAGAAGGCGAGCGCTGAAGTATTCGACACCCTCACCGCGACCCAGGACCAGACCGCGGCGGTGTTCTTCTTGGTCGTCAGCGCCATCTGGTTCGGCACCTCCAACGCCGCCCGGGAGATCGTCAAAGAGCGGTCCATCTACTTGCGGGAGCGGATGGTCAACCTGGGGTTGATCAACTACGTGCTGAGCAAATTCGTGCTCCTCGCCCTGCTCTGCGTCGTGCAGTGCGCCATGTTGCTCGGCATCGTTTTCTTCACCCTCGACTTCCATGGCGGCATCCAAGCCTTCCTGACCGAGCTGGGAGCGCTGGTCGCGACGTCTATTTGCGCGGTGAGCCTAGGCTTGCTCCTCTCCACCCTGGTGGCCTCTTCCGAAGCGGCCATGGCGCTGACGCCTATCGCCCTGATCCCTCAGATCGTGCTCGGCGGGCTGCTGGTGCCCGCCACGTCGATTCCGAAGCTCAACATCCTGATGTACGGCATCCCGGCTCGGTGGGGTTTCGAGGCTGCCATGGTCCCCGAACGGATTGCCATCGCCGAGGATCCCGCCTGGCTCATCAACCTGGGCGGCGGCGACAAGACCAGCGCCTCGGATTTCGTCTTCGGTGGCAACTTCCGGTGTGCCACCGCTCAGCTGGCGAGTGATTCGTACAACGGCGCCTGGTCTTTCACGAGCTACGAGGAGCCGTGGATCCCGTTTGCCGTGTTGGGGGGGATGACCTTCGGCCTCATGGTCGTCTTGCTGATCCTCCTCAAACGTCGCGATCCGGTCTGAGATGCCCAACCCCTCATGCCCTCGGCGGCTGTTGCTGAGCGCGGTCATCGCGCTCGCGACGCTGCTATCCACCACCGACCTGACGGCCCAGCCAGCGGACCGCAGCGCTGGCGATGAACAGCCTGACGCGGAGCCTGATCCCAAGGACGGCGACGAGGTCGAATACGACGAAAAAGGGCGGCAGATCACCAAGCCGAAGACGCCACCCAAGCGGGAGAAGATCACCCTCCCCGAGCCGCTCAACTACGTGCCTCCCGTTCACCCCGAAGCCGCCAAGAAGGCAGGCATCGAGGGCGCGGTGATCCTCAAGCTGACCATCGATCCAGATGGCAAGGTCATCGACGCCGAGGTGTTCACCCCTGGCGGCCACGGGTTCGACGAGGCGGCGCTCGAGGCGGCCAAGGGCCTGAAGTTCTCGCCAGCTCGGCGAGCCAACGGCAACCCTTTCAAAGCCATCATCAAGTACCGCTACGAGTTCAAGCTCGAGGCGCCCAAAGAGCCCGAAGTCGTGCGACCCACCGCTGGCTCGCTGCAGGGCAAGGTGCTGATTCAAGGCCTCGACGAGCCGCTGGCTGGCGCTACGCTGACTGTCGTCGACGACCTGGGCGAAGTGATCGAGCTGCTGACCGACGCCGATGGGGTCTTCAATCTGCCGGACCTCGTGCCAGGCACCTACCAGGTCACCATCGCCGCCACCGGCTACGAAGCGCTGTCGGTGGCCGAGTCGCTCGGTGCCGGTGACGAGCTGACCGCAACCTACCGCCTCAACCCGGAGACCTCCGGTGGGGTGATTGACGTCTTCGTGGTGGGGGAAAAGCCACCGCGGGAGGTGACTCGCCGCACCATCGAGCGGCGGGAGATCGAGCGCATTCCCGGCACCAGCGGCGACGCCCTGCGGTCCATCGAGAGCCTCCCAGGCGTGGCTCGTCCGCCAGGGCTGCTCGGCATCTTGTTGGTGCGCGGCAGCGCCCCCTTCGACACCCAGACCTTCTTCGACGGGGTTTACGTCCCCATCATCTACCACTTCGGCGGGCTCAGCTCGGTAGTGCCCACCGAGTTGCTCAGCAAGATCGATTTCTATCCAGGCAACTTCAGCGCCCGCTATGGCCGCGCCATGGGTGGCATCATCGACGCTGGGATCCGGTCGCCCAAAGATGACGGCTACCACGGTCTGGCCCAGCTCGATCTGATCGATGCCCGGCTGATGCTCGAGGGACCGATCCCGCTGCTCGACGGTTGGACCTTCGCCGCCGCCGGACGGCGCAGTCATTTGGACGCCTGGCTGGGCCCGGTGCTCGAAGAGGCTGGGGCGTCAGTGACTCAGGCGCCGCGCTACTACGACTGGCAGTTCATGGTCGAACGCAAGTGGGACGAGACGGCGCGCTTCCGCACGTCGTTCTACGGCAGTGACGATGGTCTGGCGCTGCTGGTCAACGAACCCCAACCTGGTGAGCCGGCACTGGCGGGCAACATCGGCCTGTCGACGGCTTTCCAGCGTCTCCAGTTTGCCTACGAGCAAGAATTCACCCCCGATGACGAGCTCGAGGTCCAGTTCGCTCTCGGGCGGGACGCGCTCGGCTTCTCGCTCAGCTCCCTGTTCTTCGAGCTCGAAGTTTTCGAGATCATGGGTCGGGCCGAATACACCCGGCGGCTAGCCAGCAGCGCGGTGATGCACCTGGGCCTCGACGTGGGCTGGGGCCTGGCAGGCGTGAGGGCCCAGCTGCCTGCACCCCAGCAACCGGGGCAGCCGCCCAACCAGCCTTTCTCGACTCGCAGCACCATCGCTATCGACCAGGAGAATGCCGCGTTCTATCCGGCGGGCTACGTGGAGATGGAGCTGACCCCCATCTCACGGTGGCGCATCGTCCCCGGGATCCGCCTCGACTACTTCGACTTCAACGAGGCGTTCAATGCCGACCCCCGCTTCAACACCCGCTTCGACATCATCGAGGGCTTTCCCCGCACCTCGCTAAAGGGCGGTGTGGGGATGTTCCACCAGCCGCCCCAATACCAGCAGGCCATACCGCCGCTGGGCACCGAGGGGATCGGAAGCAATCGCGCAGTCCACTACGGCTTCGGCATCGAGCAGGAAATCACCAAACAGCTCGAGGTGGGTCTCGAGGGTTTCTACAAGCAGATGGACAACTTGGTGGTGGCGGTACCGTCAGCCTCTGGTGCCGCCGTGACCTACACCAATCAGGGCCTGGGCAACGTGGTCGGCAGCGAGCTGATGCTGAAGTACAAGCCCGACGATCGCTTCTTTGGCTGGCTCGCCTACACCCTGTCGCGCTCGGTACGTCAGAACGGCCCAGACGAAGAGGAATACCACGTCTCGTGGGACCAGACGCACATCCTGACCGTGCTGGGCAGCTACCGGCTGGGGCACGGCTGGGAGTTTGGGGCGCGCTTCCGCCTCGTCAGCGGAAATCTGGTTGATCCCAACGTGTGCAACTTCGCCGAAGAGACCTGCGATCCGAGCCGGGTCAACGCGCTGTTCCACGGCGCCACCGGGGCCTACACGCCCATCCGATTCGGTGCCGACAATAGCGAGCGGTTGCCGATGTATCACCAGCTCGACATTCGAGTCGACAAGGCCTGGCAGTTCGCGGCCTGGAAACTGTCGGCCTACCTGGATGTGCAGAACGCCTACAACAGTCAGAACGTCGAAGGCATCATGTACGATTTCAGATTCAGCACTCGGCAGTTCATCACAGGCATTCCCCTCTTGCCCAGCATCGGCCTGCGAGGAGAGTTCTGATGAGCCGCACCGATCGCCGGACCGCTGGTCCTCGTACCCGACTGCCCCAAAGCGTCGAGCCTAGCAGGAGCCACCGGCTCCGCTACGTGCTCGCGGCCTTCGCGCTGGCCATGCTTGTCGCAACGAGCTGCGCACCGGGCTTCGATCCCCCGAGCAAGCTCGATACCCTCCGCATCTTGGCGGTCACCATCGACACGCCCTATGCGCTACCAGGCGATGACGTGACGCTGCGGATGACCGTATTCGACGGAGCGGGCCATCCAGACGACCCCGACTCGGTACCTCGTAGTCTCCAGATTATCTGGCTCGGTGGCTGTTTCGATCCAGAGGGCGATCTCTACTACCTGTGCTTCACCCAGATCGCCGAGCTGATGGGCTCGTTCGACGGCGGCATGCCCCCCGAGGACCTCGTCAAGTTCGACGCCGCGCCTGGCTCGCTGAGCGGCACCCCAGACGCCCACGAGTTCACCTTCACGATGCCCAATGACATCGTCAGCCGTCGCCCCAAGCCCCCGGTGGGGCCCCACTACGGCATCGCCTATGTGTTTTTCGCCGCCTGCGCAGGCCAAATCGTACCGGTCGAGCTTACCTCACCAGGGGGTGGCCAGGTCCCCGACTTCCCTCTCGAGTGCCACGACATCGCCGGCAACAAGCTCGGCTCCGAGAGCTTCGTGATTGGCTACACTCAGGTCTATGCCTTCGCCGACGAGCGCGCCAACGCCAATCCGCCGATCGAAGCCATCACCTTGGACGGCGTCGAGCTGCCAGACGATCCAGCTGATGCGCCGGTAGTGGAAAGCTGCCCGGTGACGGAGGATGACCGCCGGGCGGCCGCCTGTGCCAGCGATCAGCCGGTCGATGACTGCCGCCAATACGTCATCAATGCGACGATCGGTGATGTGGCGGAGCTCGATCCCGGGGCCGTCGACATCGACGGCAATCCGATGCGCGAGGTGGTGTGGGTGAGCTATTTCGCCAAAGGTGGCGACATGTCGATGGCCCTGTCGCTGGTGAGCGACGCGACCGAGGGATACCTGAACGATCACGACACCGATTGGGTCCCGCCTGCCGAGCCTGGCACCTACGCCATCTGGGCTGTCGCCCGAGACCAGCGCGGCGGCTCGTCGGTCGTCAGGCGCTACGTCCGAGTGGAGTGAGCCTGGAGCACTGACGGGGCTGGGGGCTGGGGGCTACGGTCCAACACCGATCCCAGACCGCGGGGCGCTGACCTGACCGAGTTAGCGTTCCTGAGACGGTGGGCGGACGGCGCGGACACCAGAAGCAGCAGTCGCGGCAGCCTGGGTCTCGCTCGCCCTGCGCTCTGGGTGGCTGGGTGGTCCGGTGGGACCGGGCCCAGGTTCAGGCGCGCCGGAGCTTGCCGGTCGGTCCCCGGCCTCGGTCGTCCCAGTCGGTGATGCCGACCCGCTGGGGCCGTCCACTGGCAAGACCGCTTCGTTGGTCTCCGGCGCTGAGCTGCCGTCGCTTGGCGTGTCCCCTGGCTGGGCGGCATCGGCCTTCTCTTTGTCCCGCTGCCACGGGTACTTGACCCGCCCGTGGTACATGTTCTCCAGCGTAGCCGCCATGCGCCCGGTGAGCACTTTCAGATCCGCAAGGGTGAGCCCTGAGTCGTCGAGCTGACCGGCCTTGAGCTTGTCGAAGACAATGTGACGGATCATCTCCTCGAAGCCGGCCTTGTTCGTCTTGTCGATGGTCCGCGAGGTCGCCTCGATACTGTCCACCAGCATCAGAATAGCCGTCTCTCGGCTCATCGGCTTCATGCCTGGATAGCGGAAATGGCTCTCGTCGAGCACCGCCTCATCCTCGACCGGCTCACGCTGCTGGTACTTGTTCCAGAAGAACTTGACGAGCTGGGTGCCATGATGAGTGTAGACGAACTCCACCACCGGTTCGGGCACCCCAGCCTCGCGAAGCATTTTCGCTCCCACGACCACGTGGGCCATGATGGCGTCAGCTGACACCTCGGGGGCCAAATCGTCGTGAGGCGAGCGCTCGTCGGGAGCCTTGTTCTCGGTGAAATACTCGGGCTGCGCCGATTTGCCGATGTCGTGGTAGTAGGCACCAACCCGGGTCAGCAGCGAATCGGCACCCACCACGGCCGCTGCCGCTTCAGCCAGATTGGCCATCGCCCGTGAGTGCTCCCAGCTGCCCGGTGCCTCAGAAGCCATCTTGCGAAGCAGCGGCGCCTCGATATCCGTCAGGTCGAGCAAGCGGCTCCGCGAGACATGGCCCAGGGCCAATTCGGCGGGCTCGCGCATCAGGAGACCGAGCAGACCGCTGAGCAAACCGCCGCCAGCACAGGCAAGGATGTTGGAGCCAAGCCCCAGGGACAGATCGCCGGTGATACTCATCTCGCCAGCCAGGAGAACCGTCAAGGCCAGATAGGTGACCGCTGCCGCAACGCCGCTAATCAGCCCGGCAAGCAGCATCTGCCGTGGCTGCTTGCGGTTGAAGAACATCATGGTGGCCACCATGCCGCGGGTGACCAGCACCGCCAGCAGCAGCAGGTCGAAACGCAGCAGGGACGCGACGACGAAGCTCATGGCCACGTCCAAGAGCAGGGCCGTGCGGCGATCGAAGCCGACCGCCGCCCACAAGGCGACGGCCGCCACCGGGATCCAGAAGGCAGGCAAGGCGGTCAGCACCAAAATGGATTTGGCGAGAGCGAGCGCCAGCGCCATCAAGAGAAAGAGCCCCAACTGGGACCGCAACAGCCGGAGTCGTGGGTGGCCGAAGCGGGTGTAGTAATGCGACAGAATCAGGCAACCGAAGAAATAGAGCACGAAGGCGCTGCCGAACCGCGCCAGGCTTGGCGGACGGCGCAGCGAATCATATTTGATGGCCGCTCGGTGCTTCTCGACCCCTGGCTGCAGCACCGTGCCCCGAGGCAGCACGATGCGATGGTGCTGGAAGGTAACGTCGAACAGCTCACCGCTGCCCTTGCGCACAATCCGGGCACCATAGGGCACGCGCAAGACCAGGGGCGTGGGCACCCCGTAAGTAGGCGCGAACTCGGGCACGAATAGCTCGGCACCCCCGATCGCGGTGAACAGGGCCGCGAACAGCGCACTCAGAATCAGACCTGAAGCAGGCCCCAGTCGTACCCGCGTTCGCAGCATAACGAGGCAAAGAGCGACGGTAGCAGACCGCGCCCTGGAGGGCGTAGGGGAAGTTCGATCGATGTAGGCAAGAGTAGGCGCGCTATCGGTCTACCTTCACCTACCTGCGGAAGCCGTCAGAAATTAATACACAGCAGTCAAATATACGTATAGATTACAAATTGCTCTTGGGTCCAAAACTTGCTAGCAAAAAGTAGTGACCCGTTTGCGTGCATGAAAGCGACATACCATGCGCGTGCAAATCATGGGCATTGTCAATCGGACGCCCGACTCTTTCTTTGATGGCGGACAGTATCTGGACGACAGCGCCGCCCGTGCGCGCGTAGACCAGCTCGTGCGTGACGGGGCGGACATCGTCGACGTGGGTTGCGAGTCCACCCGACCAGGTGCTCCCAAGGTCAGTGCCACCGACCAGATTGCCCGGCTGGGAGACATCATCGGTCACATTACCCGCCAGGGATGCGTGGCTTCGGTGGACACCACCTCGCCCGAGGTTGCCGACCACGCCACCGGACAAGGCGCCAGGATGATCAACTCGGTGGCCCTCGATCCAGCCGGTGAGCTCGGGCGGATTGCCGCCAAGGCCAACGCCGACCTGGTCTTGACCCATTGCCGCGGGTCGATGACGAAGATGACCGGGTTTTCTGAATACGACCAAGACGGCTATGGCGACGTAGTCCAAGACGTGGCCACCGAATGGCAGGCGGCAGCGAAGCTCGCGATTTCCGCTGGCCTGGCTAGCGACCGGCTCATCTTCGACCCAGGGCTGGGATTCACCAAGAACGCCACCCAATCTCTCGAGCTCTGCGCCCGCCTCGCCGAGCTCAAACAACGGCTCGGCGGCGTTCGTGTTTTGGTCGGTCCCAGCCGCAAGTCCTACATCGCCGCTACCGTCGTCGCCGAGCGGGGTGGCGAGCCGCCGAGCCCCACCGCGCGATTGGGCGGGACGATCGCAGCGGTGATCGACTGCGTGGCTCGGGGAGCCGACATCGTGCGGGTCCACGACGTGGCCGAGGTGGTCCAAGCGCTAGCCTACGGGAGCGCCATCGGCGCTCTGTCTGGGGCCAAGACAGCTGATCATGAAACCCAGGGGGACGCCATGAGAGTCGGTCACCACGCCGGCTCCGATGATGGCCCTTCCACCGCCGAGCTTGGAGGCGGGGGTGCTTGAGGGCCTAAGACAACTGATCGCCTTCGATCGTCCGCCGACGGAGATCCTCCTCGACGTCCTCGACATTCTGATTGTCGCCTTCATCGTCTATCGCACCATGCTGGTGCTCAAGGGCACGCGGGCGATGCAGATGGGGATCGGCTTCTTCACCTTCGGCTTGCTCTACTTGCTGGCCAAATACGCAGAGCTTGCCACGCTGATGAGCGTGCTGTCGTGGCTCGCCTCGTCGGCCATTCTCATCTTCGTGGTGGTGTTCCAGAACGACATCCGCCGCGCCCTCATCCGACTGGGCGCCAAGGCGTGGCTGACTCGTGGCCATGCCGCCCAGGAGCGCATCATCGAAGAGGTGGTCGCTGCGGCCACCGAGCTGGCTCGTCACCGCATGGGGGCGATCATGTGCCTGGAGCGGGACGCCAACATCTTCGAGTTCATCAAGAACGACGGCATCAACCTGGACTCGGCGGTGACCCGCGAGCTGTTGGTATCGCTATTCATTCCCGAGTCGGTCAACAAGACTCATGATGGCGCCGTGGTGATCCGCAACTTGCGCATCGCCCGTGCCGGGCTCTTCTTCCCCCTGCCTGAGACGGACAAGATCGACGATCCCTCCCTGGGCTCCCGTCACCGGGCTGCCATAGGCATCACCGAAGAGACCGATGCCGTGGTGGTCGTGGTCAGTGAAGAGCGCGGCAAAATCACCCTCTTCTTCGGTAATCACCACGTCCCCAACGTCGATGCGACCTCGCTCAAGGACGCCCTGGGAAGCCTGCTCGGCGGCCTGCCGAGCGCCAAGAAGAGGCGCTGGTTCGGACGGGCCAGGGACGGGCTCAAGCGAGCCGCCAAGGGCAGAGCGCCAGAGCCGAAACCTGCCACCGGTGGCGCAACGTCGTCGACTCGACGAACCGACGGTGCCGCTCCAAAAACAGAGCGAG
Source organism: Myxococcales bacterium (assembly GCA_030590865.1). Lineage (GTDB taxonomy): Bacteria > Myxococcota_A > Polyangia > Polyangiales > Polyangiaceae > JAPYTK01. The sequence goes on from JAUVCD010000190.1 coordinate 13,305, forward strand.
CTCCCAAGGCGACGGGCGACAAGGCAGCCACGGCGACCACCGGCAAGTATCCGGTACAAAGCAAGACGCCCATCCCTGCGGCGGTGGCCGAGAAAGCGCCTCAGAGCAGCCGGCCGCCCGTGACGGGCAAAGGAACGGCAACCAGCAAGTCGGGGCAACACACGCCGGTCAAGAAGAAGGAATCGGCGACGAAGAAATCCGGCCGCTTCACCGCAATGAAACCCGAAGCGGCCGGCAGCCTGGAGAGCAAAACATCCAGCTCCCAGGGTCCTGACGGTGGCGCCGCGCCCTCGTCGAAGCGTCCGGATGCCGTCGCCGTCACGACCAAGACGCCCACTCCGCCGCGGGTGAGCGTACCGATGCCCACTGCGGCGGATCGCAAAGACGACGAGAAGCCAGCTGAGCGGGACACTGATCCATCAGCCGGACCGCCGCCCTCGGTCAGCAAGCCGATGACGCCGACCGAGCTGCCCAGCAGCCCCGGCATCGTCCCGCTCAGCGGTGACGACACATGAAAAGACGAACGTTCAGCGGCGCAATTCTGAACGCCATCTTCGAGAACTTCTGGCTGAAGCTCATTGCCCTGGTAGCCGCCCTCGGTTTCTACGGGTTCATCCACAGCGAGCAGGACGCGCAACGAACCATTGCCGTAAAATTGGTGGTCGAAAAGCCACCTGAGAGCGTGCCCCGACGGCTCATGACGCCCATTCCCGCTGCGGTGGACGTGACGGTCGTCGGTCCGTTCCAGCAACTCGAAGCGCTGCAGCCCGAAAGGCTGTCGATCGCCCTCAATCTCCAAGCCGCTCAGAGCATCCAGGATCTGAAGCTCTTGCCCGAGATGATCAATGATCTGCCGCCTCGAGTCAGGGTGGATCGCATTTCACCGACCCGGCTA
>JAUVCD010000692.1 GCA_030590865.1 Myxococcales bacterium
GCGCGCCAGGACCCTGGGCTGTCGGCCCTCCACAGGCGGTGGTGACGGCCAGCGCGAACAGGCTCGGCGACCAGCGAAACCAGGGCTTGAATACCACGTCGCTGATCCTAGCCCAGGTCGCTCCGTTGCTGGCTGCCTCCAGCATCTGTCCGGTGCCTGCTCGAGGGCGAGGGCCCCCTCCTCAGGAAAACGGCTGCCAGCCAGCATTCGCCCGAACGTGGGCGCCGATGCGACGGAAGCGCTCGTCTTCCTCTTTGCTCACCGGGCCCTCGTCCAGGGCGGCTAGCGCCTCGTCGACCTGCTTGGCGTTGGACGGACCGGTTATGCAGACGTCGATCTGCGGCTGGCTCAGCACGAAGCGGTAGCAGTCCCGGGCGCGCATCGGTGCCTCACCGGTCGGCATCAGCTTGGGCTTCAACAGCGACGCCCAGCGGGTCGCCGTGAAGGCCACGACGCCGGGACGGTTCTCCTCGTTCAGGTGCGGAAAGACGTCTTGCTCCGCTCCGGTATGGGCGGCGTTGTAGCGCAGGTGGGTGACCCCAAACCGCTCATCAACCGCATACTGAACGAACCTGGGACGGTGATGACAGGAGATGGCGATGTCGCGGCAGAGGCCGCGGCGCCGCAACTCCAGGGCGCGATCGAGGATGGCCGCGGCAGGGAGCGCGTTGTGCCAGCCGAGCAGGAGCACATCGGCGTGGTCGAGCTTCAGCTTGCGCAGCCCGGCGGTGAAGGTCTTCTCGAGCAACCAGGACCAGCGCGAATAGCTCTGCAGCACCACCACCAGCTGATCCCGCTTGCCCGCGGCGACCAGCTCGCGGATGGCCTCGCTCATGCCCGGCGCTCGGCGGCTGCCGTGGTACCAGTAGGTGACCCCGCGGTCGAAGGCCCGAAGCAGCGCATCCTTCGGGGCCCCGTAGCCGCCGGAGATCCCGAGGGGTCCAGCTTTCAGATTCGATCGCCCTAGCTGGACCACATCCTCGAAGCTCGCCATGTCCTGGTCATAGGTCGAAACAAGCCGTCGGGCCATTGAAACGGCAAGCAGCCCAGTCCTACCGTGGCCGAGTCGCAGCCAGTGGCGCGACGTCGATCACCGCCCGCTGGCGCCTGGACTCGACGAGCTTCCAGCAGTGGCCCAACAACGGCTTGAAGCGGCTTGGCGCGAGCGCCGATGGCATGCGCGCGGCCTGCTCGTCACCTCGTCGAAAATTGAGCTGCAGGTTGATGGCGAATTGGCCATCCCCAAAGTTGTCGTGCGAGGTCCCGCGGAACGTGACGGCGAGCCCCGAGCTCGTCGTTCGGGTCTGCCCCGCCGTGAGCACGAGCCGCTCGACGTTCGTCAGACCAGTGCAGCGCGGGCTGGCCGCGCCGGTGACCGAGGCCACGGCGGGCGGCGGCGGTGGGTCTGGGGCCTTGCTAGCCTCCGTTACCGGCGCTTTGGTTTCCGTGGTCACCGCGGTGTTGCTCTCCGCCGTCACCGGCGCGTCGGTCGCTTCCGTCACCGGCGCCTTGGTCGCCGCCGTTGCCGGTATTGGGGCGGACGAGACCACTGGCTCGCCGGGGTCGCACGCCCAGGGGACCAGGACCATCGACACCAATGTGACTGACCGAATCACCAGGGCACCCATCATACCCGAGCAGGCCCACGGAAAGGCGCTAAGCTGACCGCCGAGGGAGCGACCATGACGAAGAAGGTCGATGGGCCCACCGAAACGCACCGCCGCCTTACCGCCTGGTGTCCCAGCTTAGTGGTGCTCGGTTCCGGACTTTTGCCGTGGGTGGGCGCGTTCACCGACCAAGACGCCTTCGCGCAGCGCGCCCACAGCGCGGCGATCGTGCTGGCCCTGGGTGTGTCCTGGTGGTCATGGCGCGCCACCGGAGCATGGCTGGGCTATGGGGTGGCCACAGCCGTTAAGGCGATCGTCTTCTGGGCGTTAGCGCCCCGAGGGCTGGCCACGCTGGTGACGAGCTACCAGGAGGTTCGCGACCATTTCGGCTTCTGGGAAGACTACCTCGTCTACTTCTGGGCCGTTCCACCTGCGATGTTGCTCATCACGCTGGTCGAGAGCTGGGTGATCAGCCTGTTGCTCAGCGACCGCCGCTTGGCTGATACGGCGCTGTGGAAGCGCCGGCGACGGGTGCTCCCGGCCGTGGTGGTGGTGGTGATAGCTGGCGGTTGCTGGTGGCTCGGGCGGGTGGACTATTATCTTTGGCGGATGCGCGCCCACGACCACGGTCCGTCGGGCTACTCGCTGAGCCAGGTTGGGCCGCGTGCGCTGCCGAACATCTACCGCGAGATCCACGATCTGGGTCGCGATGACGTTGGCAGCTACCGCGGCGATCTGGTGGACGCCATCAAGGACATTCGCCATGACGTCATCGCCCGGCGTATTGGAAGCCCGCTCGTGTGGGAGGTGGAGGCCACCCTCGCCGAGGTGGAGCCGCCGATGCTCGAGGCGCTCATCGTGGCGCTGACCAGCGAGCCGACCGCCGAAGAGCGCCGCAAGACGTGCATTTGGGCTGGCGAGCTCGACTTCAACACCCTGATTGAGCTGTTCTGCGCCACCTTCGACCGGCTGCCGTCGGACACCTACGGGCCGATGATTGCCATGATCTCGCAGCCGGTGACTCGGGCGACTCGGGGCTACGACCCCGGGAAGCGCGGGCCCCGCTGGGACTCGGGCTACCCGTGGCGCAGCCTCACCAAGGCGGAGATCGAACGCGACCAAGCGGCGATGCGCGACCAGCTGAAATGCGTGCCCCCACTGCTCGTCGGCGCCCTCGAGAGGACCGTCGATGACTGGGACGAGAGCGGCCCCGACCCACACTGGGTGACCCAAGCTATCGAGCGGCTGGGAGCCCTCGGGCCGCTCTCGCCAGAGCTTGGCGCGCGGCTGGTGGCGTTGCTGCCTCGTACGCCCAACGGGTTCTTGGTCAGCATGATCCTCGAGCAGCTCGGCGCGGGCATCTTCGGTGGTGACAAGGGAGCTATGCAGGAGATCGTCACCAAGACCTACCTGGCTCTGCAACACGATGGCCCCCGCTGGGCGGTGCGGACATGGGTCGAGACACAGGGTGACACCCACGGCGTGCAGCTCGTGCCGTTCTTCTGCGCGACCTTCGCCGGCACCTCAGCAGAAGAGAAGAGCGCCCTGATCTACCGGATCCAGGACCGCACCCATGCCCGCGACCATGACCGCTGTGTGGCAGCGGCGATGATGGCAGTCTACGAGGAGGCCGTCTTGGCGCTCGACGAAGACGCCTCCCCAATGGAAGCGCCCCGGTGGCTCCATACCGTGGAGTCCCACCTCAAGGCAGGGCGGGAATACGACGACCGCATCGCCTCCTGGGTGCAGGGCCTGTTGCCACGAGTGCGCAACCGTTATCGAGCTCGCCGACTCGACGCGCTCGCCCCCAAGGCAGAAGAGCCCTGACCTGAGTGCCTGGGTGTCTGCGAGGTTTCCGTGAGCCGTCACTTGCACACACCGTGCACCGGCGCGGTGGTGATGTAATTGGTGAAGAACAGTCGGTCTCCGTTGATGGCGAGCCCCATCGGGCCGATGCCGGCGTGCAGCTCGTCAACGCCACTCCAAGCGGCCACGGTCACCGGCGAGCCGCCGTCGGCGTCGGCCTTGTGCACCTGATTGTGCTCCGACCAGTAGAGTTGGGCGCTGTCGACGATGACGTCTTGGCCCTGGGTGACACCGGTCGCGACGATGTCCGTATCGCCGCCGGTCTTGGGGACCCGGGCGATGAAGCCGTCGAGCGAGCCGCTCATCCAATAGACGTAGGCGTCGTCTACGGTGATGCCCGGCGCTGCGCCGCTGTATCCCCCGGCGAGGGCAACCTGCGCCTCGGACAACACGGTCGGAGCGCCACCGTCCTTTGGAACCCGCCTGATCGCCCCGGCGTCACCCTCGAGGTGGACGTAGAAGATGGCGTCATCATCGATCGCAAAGCCACCGACGCAACCCTGGGGATTGGAGGCCACCAGCTCGAGCGTGGCGTCGCTCTTGCTGAACCGATAGACATCCGGGCAGCTGCCCTGGAAGTAGACGTGATGCTCATCGGTGCGCACCATGGAGAAGGCACCGCCGATTCCAGCCACCGTGGCCATGACCTCCATCGGGCCACCCTCCAGGTCGGCGCGATAGAGGTCGTCATCGTAGTGGGTCACCCAGTAGACGCCGCTGTCGTCCACGCTCAGGCCCATGGGCAGGTTAAGCCCGGCAGCGATGATTTCCACTGAGCCCCCGGTTTGCGCGGCTCGGTGGATGGCGTTCTCAGTGGACCAGTAGACATAGCCGTCGTGCACCGTGATGAATGAGCCGCCGTGCTCTGCCGGAGCTAAGGCAAACAAGCCGGTCCCTGTCTCACAGCTCGTCGTACCCCCACTCGGGTCGGTCGATCCGCTCGAGCCGCCGGTGCCAGCGCCGGCGCCAGCACCAGGATCGTCGGACCCTTCGTCACCGCCGCCTCCGACGACCACAGACGAACTGCAGCCAAACATGCCCGTCCCGCCCAGTGCCAGCGCGAGCATCCCCAAGATCATCCGGTTTTCCACTCGATACCCCTCAGCAAGAAAGCAAGTCGTCCCGGAGCGAGTGGCAAGGACGATGCCGAGGGAGTGAAGTGTCGATTTCTCATGGGCTTGCGTGGCGCCCATGTGAACAGCCGGCCACCGAAGTATGACAGCGCTGTCGCGTTCTCAGAGTCACCTGAGGCGATCGCCCTCGGTCTCCTCGACGTCGATGCTGACGGCCGCTAGCTCGTCACCTTGGCAGACACCACCGCAACGCCGCCCCGGGATCGGATGGCGACGCGGATGCGGTCGC
>JAUVCD010000222.1 GCA_030590865.1 Myxococcales bacterium
GGCGCTCTCGCGGCGCAAGGGACCGGAGACGGACAGGACGGTCAGCGGAGCCGGCAGCGACCCTGCCACGAGATCGTCCAAGGTGACGGCATCGTCCAGGCTGCCACAGGGGACCAAGGTGAGGGTCGCCCGACCGGAGCAACCTTCCTCGTCGGCCAGGCAGGGCTCCAGGTCGCACCCCAGCGTAACCGGCGCCAGGACAGCCAACAGACTCAGCACCCACCGCCACATGCAGGCAGCCTATCACGAGGCCGAGACAACCTTCGGTCATCCGCTCGGCGTGACGCCGTCACTATCCGGTGCGCCCCTCGGCTGTTCCGAGCACTCAGGGGTAGAGCCAATCGGTGAAACCGAAGCCTCGTCCCATGCGGGCATCATCGGTGGGCAGGGTGGTGCCGTAGAAATGGTTCGTGATCCACGGCACGTGCTGCCGCACTGAGCTGGTGCCCGGCATCTCTCCTTGCCCGTCCAGCCATTGCATGGCCCGCCGGAGCGCATCGCTGGACCAAGAGAACGCCGGCATGCCTCGTCGTTCGAGCAGCAAGGCCGCGAGGTGCAACCCCGCCATGGTCTCGAAAGTGTAGCTGATGCCGGTGTCGTCGTAGCTCGGATAGGCCCCGGCGGATCGACTGATGTCCTCGACCACGATGCCGTTCATCTCAGCACCGCAGGCATCAGAGTTGATGGGCAACCAGCCGCCCACGATGGTGGTGGTGTTGCAGGCCCACGACAAATCGAAGGACGAGGTCGTCTGGAATCCGGCTCCCGGTGCCGGCGTCTGTCCATCGGGGTAGGCGGGGTAAGCACTACTGTCGCCGAGCGCTCCCCGCAGCACCGTCGCCCCCCGGTCGACGTCCGCCTCGTCACCGAGGTAAAGCGACACTGCCATACGGGAGGCCGCACAATGGGCACCCCAGTTGGCCGCACTGTTCTCCTGCGTTTCGGTGATGGTAGTCCAGCGGCCATGGGTCCCGATGGTCTTGGTCAGCACGCCGCCAAGCCAGTTGTCGAACGACGTTGTGGTCCAGTCGGTGCCGCTCTCCGAACCCAGCGTGCTGCGCGTGCCGGTCAGCGAACCGTCGAATCCGATCAGATCGGCGGCTAGCACCCACGCCGGCAGCTGACGGGCCGTCGCCAGCAAGCGATCGCCGGAGGCCGTTCCATCGGTGCTTGCCTCCTCCTCCGAGCCCAGGATGTGTCTTAGGGCGGCCGAAACTGCGGCACGATAGGCCGTCTTGTCGCCGCTGTACGAGCTGGCGACCACGAAGGCTGCCGCCAAGAATCTGGCCGGGACTCGCGCGGCCGATCCGCTGTCATTGTAGTTGGGCAACCACGGCGAAGCGGACGACGACTCGTCCGGCGTGATGGAGAGCGCCTCGTCAGCCCGAGCCTTCAAGTAGTCCCAGGGTGCAGAGGAGGTGGAGAGGCCCTCGAGCTCCGCTTGCGCCATGACCAAGTACGCACCGCTGGTGCCGCCACCGCCACCTGCGCCGCCCGTGCCACCACTAGCCGTGGTCGTCACGGTGCCTCCCGCGCCAGCGGTGGCGGTGGTCGTGGTGCCCCCGCCGCCGCTCCCGCCGCTCGACGTGTCATCGCTGCTGCAGGCCACCAGTGCCATGCCCAGCATCAGCGACGCTGCAATCTTCATGGCCATGGTTTGAATCTAACATGCTCGTTGACCAGACCTCCGCTCATTGACCGGTAACAGGTCGAGATTGCTTAATAGATATTAGCCTCTATAATCTATTTCATGACAATCAAAGAGATCCCCGACCAGATGTGGGCGCTGATACAACAGCACTTGGGCTACGACGACGAAGAGATGGCCCTGTTTCGCGCCGATCCCCGCAATGCCAAGGTGCTGGCAGCGGCACCGGACATGCAGCGCAAGACCATCGTCTTCGAGGTGGTGAAATCCCACGGTTGCAACAGTCAGCACCAAGTCGGCACCCGCTTCTTCTTCACCGGCGACGGCAACCTCATCACGAAAATGGCGCCCAAGCGTATCTGCGCCTTCGCGCTGCCCGTGATGACCCAGCTCATCTTCACCATGCAAGATCTCTGGTATGCCGGCGTCGACCCCAATGAAGCCTGTTTTCGCCGCGGCGGCTGCTTCGACGTGGGGGTTCGATGCGGCGGGTGGGGCAACATCGTGATGGAGGCAAAGGTCATGGATCGAGAGGAGGCCGAACAGCTCCACCATGGGTAGGCGACCCAAGTACAGCCGCGCAGGCATCGAGGCCGCCGCGCGAGCGGTCATCGCCGACCGGGGCGTGCAGGGCGCCACCATCAGCGCCATTGCCGCCGAGCTCGGCGCGCCGAGCGGCTCAATCTACCACCGCTACCGCAGCCGAGAGCTGCTCTTGGCGGCGTTGTGGCTCGGCGTGGTGGAACAGTTCCAGGATGGCTTGCGGGCTGAGCTGGAGCGGGATGATCTCCTCGAGGCGGCCATTGGGACCGCCCTGTTCATGTCCCGTTGGGTCCGCGAGCACCTGAACGAAGCGCAGCTTCTGTTGCTGCACCATCGCAAGGACTTCGTCACCGACGACTGGCCTGACGAAGTGATGGCCCGGGCCAGCAAGCTAGAGCCACAGCTGAACGCCGCCCTGCGCCGCTTCTGCCGGCGACGGTATGGCAACGTCCGGAAGTCCAACCTGCAACGAGTGCGCTTCGCACTCCTCGACGTGCCTTATGGGGCGGTCAAGCCCTACGTGCAGCGCAAGCAGCAGCCCCCTGCCCTCATCGACGAGCTGCTTCGCGATACCGTCATCGCCGTGCTCGGACCATGACGGTGCTGGGCTGGACCGCAACCCGACTTGCTCGACGCAGCTAATGGCGCCATTCTGTGGTCCACCATCGCCGCCTGAGCCCCTCATGCATCGCTGCGCTCCCTTCCTGTTCATCGCCACCTTTGCGCTATCGGTGCAAGTTGCCGCTGCCGACGGTGATGCTCAGCCCGAAGCGTCGCAGTCGAAACCAGCACCGCAGCCTTGGTGCGCTCCTGAGCTCGAGACCTTGCCAGGTGATGTCTGCTATGCGCCGGTCGCCCCCGAGCAAGGCCAAGAGCGTTCGCTGGTGATCTTTCTCCATGGTCTGGTCAAGCAGGGCGCCGGCTGGCAGCACAACCAGATGAGGGGCATGGCCCGGAACGGCAAGCGCTTGGGCTTCAGCGTGCTGGCCCCACGGGGCAAGCTAGGGGGCAGTCAGCGGTACGGCGCCGACATGGTGGCGTGGCCCACCGGACGGGCAGCCCAGCAGAGTCATGAGGACGCCCTGCTCGCTGACTGGACAGCGGCCCAAAACTTGATCGAAAAGCGTCAGGGCGCGCCCTTCGACGAGGTCTTTGTCGTGGGGTTCTCCAACGGCGCCTATTACGGCAGCTCGCTGGCGCTGCGCGGCCGGCTCGAGGTCGACGGCTATGCCTTGTTTGCCGGCGGCTCCCCTCGCCAGCCGCAGGTGACGGGGGCCAAACGGGCACCTATCTTTGTCGGCGTGTCTGGCAAGGACGACACCGCCAAGCTGGCGCTCGCGCTGGGACGGCTCTTGAAAAAGCAGCGCTGGCCTCACCGGCAGGAGACGCGCCCGGTAGGGCACCTCATCGCCGACCGCCACCTCGACCACGCCCTCGCCTATCTGCGCAAGCAACGAGCCGGGGCCAAGGACGCAACCTCAACGGCGCCGCAAGAACCGAGCAAGCGGTGACAGGTCCACCCTCCCGGTGGTCACCAGGGCGTCGAGCAGCGTCCGGCCCATACGGGCGAACTTGAGCAAGGCTGCGATGCGTTCTTGCTGAACCTTCGCTCGAGCTCGGGCGACGGGTTCCTTGGTCTTGGCACGGTCGCGAGCGTGCTCGAGCGCCCCCTCGAAGTCTTGCAGGGCAAGCTCGATCTCCCTTCGTTCCCGCTCTCGCAACACTCGGGTGATCATCTTCCACAGATCGGTCTCTGCCTCGTAGAGCCGGCTTCGAGAGCCCTTCTGCCAAACCTGACGGACCACCCCCCAGCGCTGCAACTCGGTCAGCGTCATGCTGACCGTGCCGACCGACGCCCCCAACCCCTCTTTGAGATGACGGGCCGCCAAGGGGCGATCGCTGAGGTAGAGCACCGACCAGACCCGCCCCATGTTGCGCTTGAAGCCCCAGAACTCCATCAGCCGGCCCACCGCCTCGCCCACGGCGATCTCGGAGGGCCACAGCTCGCGCTCAGCGCGATTCTCAGGCGGCGATTGAGGAGTCACTGGCTCAGCCACTCTGGGTTGGGTGCCCACGACGACTGGACCCGGTCGGACCACCGGCAATCACACCAGCGCGCCGACCACCATCGAAAGGCACAACAAGACACCGAAGACAGCGTGCGTCTGAGCACTTTGGACGTCAATATCAGCCAGCGCATCGGACGGGTCAGCGCCCCTGCCCAAGACTCGGCGAATGTTCTTCACCGCCGCCGGTATGGCCAGCACCACCATGGCGGACCAAAGCGGCAAGATCTGGGCTGCGATGAGCGCCACTGCTCCAAGAAAGGCCAGCACCACCATGGCGGCATACCAGAGACGGGAGCCGCGCGAGCCGAGCAGCATGGCAATGGTGACGAACCCACTGCGCCGGTCATCGCGCAGATCCCGCAGGTTGTTGCCGTGCAAAATGGACATCACGAGCAGACCCACCGGAATGGCAATCCAGACGACGGGCCAATGGAACGAGCCGGTGAGCACAAGAGCGCTGCCGACGACCATCAGCGGCCCCATCAGGACAAAGACCAGAGGATCGCCTAGGGCGTGGTACTTGTAGCCAATCGGACGGCCCGTATAGGCGTAGCCACCCAACAGTCCGATGGCTCCGAGCAACGCCACCGGCCATCCGCGCAGCACAACGAACCAGGCCCCCAGGCTCGCAGCGATGGCGAAACACAGCAGCGCAGCGGTGTGAGTCCGGCCTGGACTGAGCTGGCCGCTCACCAAGAGCCCACTGCCACCGAGCGTTCCCTCCCGATCCACGCCACGGCGATAATCGTGGGTGTCGTTGAAGAGGTTGGCTCCCGCATGAACGGCAACGGCCGCAACGATCACCGGGCCCAGCAGCGGCCAGGCCACCTCGTGCCCAGCCGCCCAGCTGGCACAGGCACCGACCAGCACAGGAATGACCGAGGCGGTGAAAGAAAATGGGCGAACGGCGCGCAGCCACAAGGCGGGCCCACTCACCGGCGGCACGGTCACGGATTCGTTGTTCATCTGTTACTCCTGATGGTCAGCGTTCCCGCCTAGCGACGACCTCGGCCACGGAGGTCAATGCTCGTACCGCAGGAATTGGCGGCAATAGCGCCAGCGCCGCGAGCGCCAGCTGCAGCTCACGATCCATACGCTCACGAGCAGCGGTGAGGCTGCCGGTGGCGCGAATCGCGGAGGCGAGCTGCTCTATGGCCGCCAAGTCGGGACGGTCCTCCGATTCGGCTAGCCGGCGCAACTGTGGCTCCAGCTCGGGCCGCTCTTGCAGCGCCAACAGAACCGGCAAGGTCAGCTTTCCCTCGGCCAGATCGGCACCGATCGCTTTGCCCAGCACGGCCGGAGTTGCGGTCAAGTCGAGTACGTCGTCGCGAATCTGGAAAGCAACCCCAACGTGACGCCCATACCGACCCAGAGCCTCTATTTGGTCAGCTGTTCCACCACCTGCCCGCCCCCCTGCGCGGGCACACCAGCGAAACAGAGCGGAGGTCTTGCGCTCCACGATCTGATCATAGGTCGCCAGATCCAGATCCCAGCGGCCACGGTGTCGAAACTGGATGACCTCCCCTTCAACCATTTGGCCGACCGTGTCGACTAGCTCGGAGACCACGCCGGCTGGTCCATCGGCCGCCGCCACCTGAAGGGCCGCCACGAACAACAGATCACCAGAGAGCACCGACACCGTGTTGCCCCAGATGACCCGCGCCGCCTCTCGCCCACGCCGTTGCTGACCGTCGTCGATCACGTCGTCGTGTAGCAAGGTGGCATCGTGCATCAGCTCAGCGGCCGCAGCACAGCCCAGAGCTTGCTCGGCCTCTCCGCCCACGGCCTGGGCACTGAGCAGCGTAAGCAAGGGGCGCACCGCCTTGCCACCTGCCATGAGCAGATGCTCCGCCGCCTCAGACGCAGGCCAGGGGCCGGTGCTGGCGAGGGCCTCCACTTGCTCGCGAACCGCAGCCAAAGGGCCGTCCAGGCTAGCTAGCTGGATCGCCCGCTGCAGCACCGTTGCCGCATGCCCCCCACCTTGCCCACTTTCGGCAGCGCCCCGGAGCTCTTGCAGTGCGACCTGATCCATCAACGACCCCTTGCGTCACCGTTGGGTAGCACGCGACAACTCTAGTTTCAAAAACTTTTGAAACTAGAGCGCTCAACATCGGTCAAGAGGGGAGCGACGGTGTTCCGCGGACCATCCGCGGCGGGTACCCACACTACCGCTTGGTCCTAGATGGTGAGCTCGAGCCCGTCGTCGGCGAAAGTCAGGTCGAAGCCCGCTGGGGCCTGAGCCAACAGATCGTCACACTGCTCACGCATCGGACGGTTCAGATGGGTGAAGAGCACCCGCTTGGTCCCGATCCTCGGCAGCGCTTCGCGCCATTGTTCCCAGCTGCAATGGCGACCACAGGGGGGCGCGGGAGCCGAGCAGTCGGCCACCAACAGATCGGCCCCGGCAGCCGCCTCGAACAACCCATCGCACATCGCCGTGTCGCCACTGAAGGCCACCACCTGTCCACCTGGCAAACTGATGCGCAGGCACAGCGGTTGCTCTGGTGGATCCATATGGTCCGCCGCGAAGGCCTGAACCGTCGTGCCGACCAGCTGAGCCTGATCGCCTGGCGCAACTTCGGTGCACTGCAGGTCGAAGGGGCGCTCACGCTCGACCACGTCGCCGTAGTTGAGTCGCAAGACATCTTCGATCCGCGCTGCCGTTCCGATCGGCCCGAGCACAGCCAGCGGAGCTGTACGAATGGCGTTGAACATCCCGTCGATGATCAGAAAGGGAAACCCGCCCACGTGGTCGCCATGCAGGTGAGTGACAGCGATCCCTGCAATCTCGGTGGGCTCCCGCCCCAAACGGCGCAGCCCGCTAAGAGCCGTCCCCCCGAAGTCGACCATCAAGGGCCCAAAACCGTCACCTTCGAGCAGATAACAGGAGTGCCCCCGCCCCATGGAATTGAAGGCGTCACCAGAGCCGATCACCGTCAGCCGCACGGCCGTCGAAGCGGGCATGGGACCATTGTGCCTCAAACTCGACCGCGCGGCATCATGCGCAGATCGAAGAGCCCTACATCGTGTTGCAGAGATCTTCCGTGTACATGGGATAGGTGTAACAAAAGAGCTGCATGAAGGCGCCGCGGATGGTCAACACGTCCTGGCTACTGGCAGGAGCGCCACCACCAAGCTGGTCAGCCAACACCGTCACGGCAGCCAGGCCCGCCTCGAGCTTGGAACGACTCGCGGACGACAGCCCCATGACATCGACCACGCCACTGCCGGGGGTCAGCGCGTCTTCGAGCATTGCCTTGGTCGATGCGGCATCGATGGCATAGTCCGCCCCCTCAGCAACAAAGGACGGCTTCTCGCCGCCAAGGGTCAGCTGTCGCATCAGGTCGAGAGCATATTGCGCCTGCCGAGCCATCTTGGGGAGATCCAGGGTAGCCAGCTCGTCTGCCGGCGTGTGGTAGTACTGGTTGAAGCCATTGACCGCCATCAGCACCGGCGTCCCACGGTTTCGGAAAGCGTCGTAGTCGCTCCAGGCCATGTGGCCGGTAGGCTGCTCCTCGATCATGTGCAGCGCAGTGCGTCGCACCAGCAGGCCTTCAGGAACCGGCGTCGACCAGACGGCCGTGGCCACCTGGGGACTCAGCTCGGCGCCCGCCAAATAGTGGCCCTGGTGGCCTGGCCAGAGGCCGCCACCGACCAGCTCGAGCACCACTACGGCATCGGTCTGCTCCAAGGGCACCACAGGATGGGCCGCGTAGAACTCGGACCCCATGGCATCAGTCATGAAGGTAGGCGGCTCCTCGGCGTCCCAGGCGGCGATCAAAACGGGCTGAGGCGGTGGATCGGCAGCCAGAGCGCAAGCTACGCCGAGCATGATGGCCACCCCGGCGGCGTTGTCGTTGGCGCCATTGCAGATGTCGCCCTGACAGTTGCCCAGATGATCATAGTGAGCGCTCAGGACGACGTGCCGGGCGCTCAGCGCGGGATCGCTGCCTGGGATGAGACCCAAGACGTTAGCCCCTGCCCCAGTGGTGATGGGCTGCTCGAAGCTGCCGCCCACTGCCGGCTGCAGCCCGCAGCGCACCATCTCGTCGATAACATAGGCCCGCGCCAATTCGCCCCCTGGCGTGCCCTCACCGCGACCATCCAGATCGTCGGAAGCCAGGTAGGTCGTCATGCGGGTCAGCTCGGCCTCACTGATGTGCTCCGAGGCCTGGGTGGATGATCCGCCGGTGCCCGAGCTCGAGCTATTGCTTCCGCCACCGCCGACATTTGCGGTCTTCTCAGTGACGCAACCGCTGGTCACGGCCCCCGCGACTGCGAAAGCCAGGCCGATCAATGAGAGAGATGGGAGGGCGTTCATCGTTCCACCGTGAAATAGAATTGTCCGCATCGCCACCACGCGGGTCACGATGCGGACAGAGGGAGGAGGAGGAGTACTAACGTGCAGCGGACCAGCTGCCGCGTGCCTGCGGCCCGCCGAGTCGTTCGATATCAGCCGCCGCAGACTGGCTGGTAGTCTTGGCAGCAGTCGTCATATTCGACGCAAGATGCGTCACACCAGCAGCCACCAGCAGCCTGGACTCCGCAGCTGTTGGTCGCCTCACCGGACGATGGGGCCGTTGCGCAGCTCACCTCGGTGTCGATGTCGTCCACAGGGGTGGGCTCAGGCTCAGGCGTTGCGCTCTTCTGGGTGGCCGAGACATGCACGCCGTGCCCCTCGTACTGCAACTTGAGGAGCGCCTGGTGGTGACCCTGGGCGGCGACGTGGAAAAGGCTGGGCGGCACGAACAGGCCGTTGCCAGAGCCATCGCGAGGACCGGTGATTTCCCGAGCGGCAGCTAGCAGCGGCTCGATGGCGACGCGGAAGGCTTCATAGTTCGCGTGGGAGGTACTCACCACCTCGACGAGCTGAGCGAAGAGCCCTTCGACGGCCTGACGGCGGGGGTCAGTCTCCGGCATCTGGTCCATGCCCATGGTCTCGAGCAGGCCGGGCTTCATCTTGGCGAGCACGGCGCCTTGAGCCGGCGCGAGGGCCTCGCCGAGGATTTCGCGGGGGAGATGGGTCCGCATGAACTGCTCGACGATGTCGCTCATGGTCATCGGGACGAACGCAAGCTGCTGGGCTGCCGCGGCCGGGTTCGGCGCTAGCTCGGCGATGGGACGCAGATCCTCCGGCGCCAGCTCGATGCGAACCATGCCCACCCGCTTGTTGCCGTTGAGCGACAAGAAGTTGGAGGGCGTGGAGATGTTGCCGGTCTCTTGGAACTCGTCGACACCCTGGTTGTGCAGATCGACCTGGGCGACGAACTTGTCCCAGGCATCCTGGCCAACCCGGGGCACCATGCTGGTGGCGTTGAGAGGCTGGATGACGCCGGCGCTCAAGGCGATGAAAGCCAGCTCGGCGCAGTAGACCATGTTCTCGGTGGTCTTGAACCACGCCTGGGCGTCGGCGTCGCCACCGATGGCAATGACCATCTTGTCGACGTACTCACGCAGCTTGTCGGGGTCCCGAGCGCCGAGCGGGTCACCGCCGTTGTAGTCACCAGGGAACTCGGTGACGGCGTTGAAGCCCACCAGGGCCAACCGCGAGTTGGACTCGTAGGCGTCAGCTTGCCCGGCCGCATAGTCCGGAACCTCGGGACGGAAGAAGATCATCGAGTAGGTCTTGTTGCCGAAGCGACCGTCCTCGTAGGTCTGGGGGTTGTTCAGAGTGATGGCGCCGGGCGCACCGTGCTCGGCCTTCTCGACACCAACGACGATCTCGATGTGGGTGTCTTGAAGCTTGAAGTCCTCCTTCATGTCGGCGGCGTTGGCTTCGTTCAGATTGATGCTGCGCTTCTCCGGCCGATGCATCTTCAGACCGATGCCCAGCTGCCCGGGCTTGAAGACCTTCGCGATTTCCTGATCACCCCGGGCGAACTGGGCGCCAGCAGCGTCGGTGACGTTGTCGTCATTGGAGTAAGGGAGGATGTTGATGACGTCGCCGAACAGGTGGGTCGGCGCGGGGAGAGTCTGGTCACCCACGGTGACGAGCGCCGTCCAGGCATCAGCTGCCTTCTGAATGGGCACCGCATCGGGATAAATCTCGTTCATCCGGGCGAAGTTGATTTCGTAGCCCGACATCTGAGTGACGTCTTCGACCTGCTGCGCCGAGTCGTCGACCACACAGCCCTGCGTGACGGCACCGAACAGGGGAACGACGGCCAGAGCGAAAACTGTGAGTGTGCGGCGAAGATTCATTCTCATTCTCCAGAACAGGTGAGTTTCAGTCGTCTTCAACGTAGGTGCCCGACCACTTGCACACCACGTGCCACCTGGTAGGCGCTTTGCCTACATAGTGGGATATTTGGCTACCAAGTCACAGGAACCCTCGGGAACGACAGGGAAATCGGGTTGCTGGTGGGCGGTCTCAGGATCCCAGCACCATAACCCAGACCGGTGAAAAAAGGCGCGACCGGATGGACAATTGCTCACCCAATCGCCCCCAGATGGATCCCCACCCCCCCATGCCGCCGCCGCTGAAGAGCCAACCTGGCGCAGAGTGGATCGCCAGCGTCTCGAGCCGCTCGTCAGGCCACCATGGACGGCGCTGTCACCAGGGACGGCACCAGCAACGGCACCACGGACGGGACACTTGACCGCCACTGCGACGCGCCCTTTGATACGCCGCCATGACCTACGTGCGCGCCTTCGATCACACGAGCGAAATCCTCGAGGGCAATGCCATGGGGGATCCACACCGGCGCAAGCTGCCGGTGTACCTGCCGCCTGACTACTCGGACCGGCGGAAGGACCCCTACCCGGTCGTGTTTCTGCTCGCTGGCTGGTCAGGACGAGGCGCCCACTACCTGAGCGATGGCGGAGTGTTCTCCTGGTCCATTCCCGAGCGACTCGACCGACTCATCGCCAGCAAACAGATGCCCCCGGTGATCGTGGTGTTCCCCGACTGCTCCTCCCGCCTCGGAGCCAGCCAGTACGTCAACTCGTCGGTCAACGGCAACTACATGGACTACCTCTGCGACGAGCTCGTGCAGTGGGTCGATCATCGGTTTCACACCCATGGAAGCCGAGACTTCCGCGGGGTGATCGGCCATTCGAGCGGGGGCTTCGGAGCGTTGATTTGCGGCATGCTTCGCTCCGACCAGTTTAGCGCCATCTGCAGCAGCGCCGGCGATAGCTGGTACGACTACCTCTACCGTCACACCATCCCGATGACCATTTCTACCCTGCGCGCCGCCGGGGGGATCAAGTCCTTCGTCGACCAGTTCTTGGCGAGCCCCAACCCGCGGGGCCTGCTCGGGCCGGGTGCTGAAATCACGATGCTCAATCTCTCGATGCCATCGTGTTACACCCCCAATCCCAACGTGCCGGTGATCATGGGCGATCTGTGGTTCGAGCTCGAGACCGGCAAGCTCATCGACGACGTGTTCAAGCGCCTGCTCGCCTGGGATCCCATCAACCTGGTCGATCAGCACGTGACCGAGCTGCGGGGCCTGTCGTGGATCCACCTGGAGGCGGGCATCGATGACGAGTTCGGCTTGCAGCTTGGCCATCGGCAGATCGCGGCCAAGCTCGCCGCCCATGGCATTGACCACGTCATCGAGGAGTACCCAGGGCGACATGGTGGCCACCACTACCGAATGCCAGATCGGATCGCCCGGATGGTCGAACGGATGCTCGGCCAATAGGCTCGTCCAGGCCCTCGCTCCCGTCACTCGATTGCCTCTGGCTTGGTTACCAATAGCCGCGGAACCAGTTAGAATAATTGATGTTTTTTTGAGCCACCTGTGCTTAGATACCAAGTAGGCAATGACGAAATCACGCCCAGATGACCGTCACGCGGCAACCCGGCCTGGGCCGCGACGAGCCTTGGCTGCTGATCCCGTCTTTGACGCTCTGGCTGGAGCGATCTTGCGGGGCAAGTACCAGCCTGGCAGCGCCCTGCCGCCCGAGCGTGAGCTCAGCGCCCTGTTCAACGTCTCGCGGCTGATCGTGCGCCAAGCCCTGCACCGGCTTCGTGACATGAGTCTGGTGAGCGGCGGTCAGGGCGGCCAGAACACGGTTCTGGACCCCGATGCGTCCATCGACCCCCATATCGTGGCGCTGACCATGCAACTGGCACCTGAGAGGACCGACGAACACGATGTCGTCGAACGCCAGCTGCTCGGTGGCATGATGCTGCTCGAGCTCGCACAGATGCGCATCTCGGACGACGAGATCGCCGAGCTCGACCAGATGGTCACGGAGATGGAGGAGGCGACGGAGAACAATCGTCAGGTCTCTGGCTTCGACACCAAGTTCTGGACCTATGTCGCAACCACCACCGGCAACACGATCCTGTTGCGAGAGGCGCGCTGGTGGTTCGAGATGCTAGGAGATCAACCTGAACGGCGGCGCCGTTTCTACGATCGGCCGGAGCTCAGGTTGGCCATCTATCGAGGCATCATCGAGAGTCTCAAGACGCGCAGCGGCCAAGCCGCGGCCCAGTTCCTTGCCGCCGTTCACCCGGTGCTCGAGTCGCGCGAGCCGTGATTCGTGGAGCGCTCAACGCCCTAGCAGCGGGCAGTCTCGCCCTCGGGCTCACGGTCGCAGCCTGCTCCTCCACGCCGCCTGCCACCTTTGGCGGCTGGGAGCCGACCATCGAAGCGACCACCGAAATTGCTGCGCTCGAGCAGAAGCTGTTCGGACTGCTCAATCGCGATCGCGCAGCCCAGGGGCTGCCCGCTTTGGCCTACGACGAGCAACTTGCTGATGTGGCCCGAGCCCATTCGTTGGACATGCGGGAGCATGACTTCTTCACCCACGAGTCGCCCCACA
>JAUVCD010000974.1 GCA_030590865.1 Myxococcales bacterium
TGTGGGCTGCAGCGGCAAGGTAATAGCCGCCGCTGGCAGCCATCGAGCCAATCGAGACGACCAGCGGCTTCTGCTCTCTCAGATCCATCAGCTGTCGCCACAACAAATCGGACGCCAGCGCCGAGCCGCCGGGGGAGTCGATCCGGAGCACTACGGCCTTGACGTCATCGTCCTGTCTCAGCTTCTCGAGCAGCTGAGTGAGCTTGCGCTCGACGATGCCGTCGCCAGCCCCGAAGGGGGAGGCGCTACCACCGAGCGTGATGCCCCCGGTGGCCGTCACTACGGTCACGTGGGGCACCCCCATGCTCTCAGTGCCTGAGAGCATGCGCACCAGATCGGCAAGGGTACCGGCGTCCTCTGGGCGGTTGCCGAAATAGGGGATCTTGCCGACGACTCCGGCAAGCTCGAACGCACGCAGCCGCGCCTCTTGCTCGAAGCCGACTTGGTCCACCAGACTCAGTTGCCGCGCCGCCTCGGCCGGGTGGGGACCGTCCTCGAGGCCGAGCGCTGCCGCCGGCTGTCCGCGCCCGGACTCGACGCCGGCGATCCACGCACTGCGGATGCCGCGCAGCGCGGTCTGTACGGACTCGCGAGCCTCGGGGCTCGAGCTGTCGCGAGTGAAGGGCTCGCTCGCGCCCTTGAACTTGCCCACCTGCAGGAAGTCGACGCTCACGTTCAGCCGGTCGAGCAGCGAGCGGCCGAACAACAGTTGGACGGCCAGGCCGACGGTCTCAACCGTGCCCGCCGGACTCAGCCAAATCTCGTCGCAGCCCCTGGCGGCCAGCAGCATCGAGCCGTTGCCATAGCCATCAGCGTGGCACACCACCGGAAGCTTCTTTTTCCGCAGCGTCTCGAGGGCTCGGCCGATTTCCTCGGCTCGCGCCAAGCCGAAACCCGCTACGCCGAGCCTGACGAAGACGCCCTTGATCGTTCCAACCTCAGCCATCGATCGAAGGGCCAAGATCAGGTCGGCGAAGCTGTCGTGGCGCGCCTCGGCCAAGAGTGAAGCGCCTGGTGCCTCTGAGGCACCTCGTCGCAAGTCAATTTCGGCGAGGTGGTCTTCCGATGGGGTAGCCGTTTGCTCCTCGACGCCTGCGGCGGTCGTACGTGGCCGCCCCTCGCAGCCTGCGAGGCAGACGCTGGCAAGTACAGCCAAAACGGCAATGAGGGGGAGCACCTTCACGACTCGAGCCGGAACCCTTGAAAGGGGGTTATTCTACCGGAAGGTCCGAGGTGTCTACACCTGGTGGCAGGCTGCCGCTAGATGGCGGCGCGGGAAGATCGGTGGGGTCCGGTGTCCCGGTGCTCTCCGGTGGCGTCGTAGGCTCTGCCGTTGCGGTCGGCGGGGGAGGCGACGGAGGCGGTGGGCTGCTCCCCGAGTGGGCATCAATGCGAGCCTGGGCGTGCTCACCATAGGAGCTGCCTGGTGCGCTCTGGACCACTTGCCGATAGAGGGAGATGGCGGCACCTCGCTGCCCGTTCGCCCACTTGATGTCCGCCAGGCCGACGATCGCCGGGAGATAGCCAGGGTTGCTGGCAAGCATCTCCTCGTAGTGTTTGGTAGCGTTGGTCGTGTCACCTCGCTCACGCGCCACATCCGCCAACCCGGCGCGGGCTTCGCTGTCTCCGGGGCTCTTGTCTAAGGCTGCTCGGTACAGCCGCTCAGCTTGGTCGAGATCACCACGCTTTTGGGCCGCATGGGCGCGGCGCAGCACTTCCCGGAAATCCGCCGGGATCGCGTCGGGATCGGCCTCGTCGGGTTGGTCGTCCCCATCGCTGGCGTCGGCCTCGGCACCAGCGTCCGCAGTGTCGTCAACCTCAGAGGCCGCTTCGACGTAGCGCGCCAGCGCATCGAGCAGCTGATGGTCTCCGTTTTCTGCCTTCAGGGCTGCCAGGGCCTTTTCTGCGTCGCCCTTCTTGCCGGCACGGGCCAGCGCATAGATCAGGAGCGCCCGGGCTCGGCCCAACTTTCGCTCATCCGCTGCCGCAGCACCGAGCCGCTCGAGCACGCTCACGTAGTTGGGCGAGGCGTCGAGCAAATCCAGAGTGGCCAGCACTCGGCCGCCGTCCGGAGTGCCACGGTCCAGTTTGTCGAGCAGCTTCCGTGCTTCGGCGCCCTTACCCGCGAGCCGCAGAATGTCGATCTGCAGGCCCAGGATCGAGGGATCGGTGGGGGCGTGCTCGGAAGCGGCAGCAGCGGCTTGCTTTGCCTTGTCGACCGCTCGGGCGAGCTGTTGACCGACGGTGGCGCGGCTGGGGGCATCGTCGGCGAGCAAGCGCATCTGGAGCCACAACAGATCGGCGCGGACCACTTCGATCCGCGCCAGTCCGCAGGCTACTCGCGGGTTGGTCTCCGCAATGCCGCTGGCTTTGGTGTACTTGTCCTTGGCACTGTCGATATCGCCGGCCGCAAGCAGCGCGTCGCCTTCGACGAGCAGCTTGGTGACCCGCTCGTCTTCCTGGGTTGCTCCGGCGACCGGCGCGGTGGCGACGGGCATCGCGTAGCGCTTGAAGAGGGTGAAGCCAACCACACCAAGCAGGCCCACCCCAATCAGTCCGACGACCCAGCGCGCCATTCCAGGTCGCCGGCCCCTGGGTCCGAAGGTGCTGAAGCGCGGATCGGTGTATGGCTCGGAACGGCGCAAG
>JAUVCD010000611.1 GCA_030590865.1 Myxococcales bacterium
CCAGCGCCACCAGACGCAGGCCGCCGGTTCCACCGCCGTCCTGGGACGCTTCCTCGATCCAGGTTGCCGCGAGCTGGCCCGAAGTGCTGCCGGCCCAGCGTGGGGTGCGCGAGTGGGCGGTCGTATCGCTCAAACGCACCGTCTTGCCCACTGGTTTCAGCGACCTGGTGTCGATCATCCGCAGATAGACGTCTGCCGAGTCGTCGGTGCCACGAACGTCGGACCAGATGACTGCCGTGCGATCTCCGATGACGGCCAGGCGGGCCTCCAGCGATGGTCCTGCCGCCCTGGTGATACGTTCATCCATCGTGTGCTTCTGCACGAGATCGCTGACTCGCGCTGCGTAGATCTCCAGATCGCCGTCCCGAGTGTCTGACCACGTACAAATGAACCGCCCCTTGCCGTCCGCCGCGATATCCACGTCGAATACCTCGTTCGGAACGTCGCCTGCTTGAGGTCGTGCGATCTTGGTCACCGTCCGTTGTCGTGCCTTGCGGCCGTCGGCTCCAATGGTTGTCGCGAAGACCTGCGAGGCATTGGCGTTGGGGCCGGCCCAGGCGATGATCGCGATGGGTCCCGTGCGGCGCGGTGGCTTGCCCTGGCGGGTCGGGACTGCTGCCACCTTTACCCCGCCGATCGAGATGGCTTTGCGCGACAGGGTGTGAATCTTGCTGAGCTTGCCGTCCCTCTCGACGAATCGGTACGCGAGCGTCGCGCCGGCGGGCGCAGGCCCCAGCGCTGCCCCTTGGGCGCCGATGTAATGGGTGATCCAGGCCACCAGCGTGCGCCCGTCAGCCAGCTTTGCCGCCGACAGATCGGCGATCGGTTGGTCTTCATCGTGGAGTGTGTTCAGCACTTTGGCCAGCGGTGGCTGAGGCTCGGCCAGACGGTGGGCCGGCTTGCGCCACGGGCTCTTCCGTGCGGGCAGGATGGCTAGAGCGAGCAGTGCGGGGGTGCCCTCGCCGCGGACCATCACGGTACACAGCCCCGCCTCGCAGTGCAGGTCTCGCACCTGGTGAGGGACCCCTGGGGCCACTTGTCCGCTCTGGGCGAGCTCGGCAATGCGGACCGGCTCGGCCGCCCGTACCGCGAGTTTTTCGTCGAACCGTACGTAGACTGGGACGACCGGCCCGGTGTTGGCTCGAGCGGTCGTGGCGCTCTCCAGGGATCCGAGCGTGAGGGCTGCGAAGCCAGCGCCGTCGGCGGTCACGTGGGGCGCACTGTTGTGACTGCGGAACTCGAGGGTGGCCCGGTTGCCGTCCAGCTCCCCCTGGTCGGTCAAGGTGGCGAGCATCAGGTTGCGGGCCGTGGCGCGGTGAGGGAGCTCAGCGGCGGCCGAGGCGCTCGTCTCGTCCAGATTCGGTTCCCACACGAGCAGTCCTCGCTGCCGATCCGTACCGGCGATCAGAGCGACGAGCGCCTGTCCGCCCACCGGCGCCAAGGGAGCCGTCGGCCCGGCGAGCATGCCCCCGCCACGCTTCACTTGAGCGATCTGGACGTAGGGATCGGTGCTGCTGGTGTCGGTCCAGCCGAGCAGGTAGCGGTCCTTCAGTGCCGCGATCTGCACGTCGGGTAATGCCTTTGCCCGCGGGGCCACCGACACTGGCTTGCCGAGCCGAGCGTCGCTGTCCAGCTCGACCATCAACACCTGGCCAGTGTTACCGGTGGTGGGGCTGACCCAGGCGATCGCCGCACCGTCTGGCGTGGCGGTGGCATGCCAGCCGGCCACCGACGTGGCCACCCTGACCGGTTGGCTCGCTTTGCCGCCCAACAGGGCCGCAGCGCCGAGCGTGCTGGTGGTCTGCTGGCCTACCTCCCAAAGAACGAGCGCAGATTTTTCGCCAGCGAGCACCTCGATCCACTTCAGGTAGTCGAGCGCGGCCCTCAGTCGTACCGGCTTGCCGCGCGCACTTCCGTCCCGCGACAGCTCCAGCGCCCAGAGCGCGTCACCCGCCTGGCTCGGGGCGACCCAGGCGAGCACGAATCCATCGCCCAATGCCTTCAGCTGCGTGAGCGACCGGTCGGCTGGCGCCGGCGCCACGTCGCTCATGTCTTGGGAGGCCTGCTGCTCCGCCGGCATTACGGTGGGGGTGGCGCCCTTGGCCGACACGGTGACTGGCCCGGTCAGCCAACGACCGGCGCGGCGAGCGACCAGCAGCCCGGCCGATCCGTTGCGAGCAAAGTGGACTGTGGCGTCCTCAGATGCCAGCTCAGCGATGATCGAGGCAGGGAGCCCCGGCGGCCCGGGCAGCGGTGGCACCTCATCTTGGACACTTGTGCGAGGCCCTCCTGGGGGAGCCAAGGGGCTCCTGACGGGCGCTTGTTTGGAGCAGGCGCCCACTATCAGCAGGCAGGGCATCAGCAGGCAGAGCACCAGCCGCCAGGGCACCCGCAGCCATCCCAGCAGCCTGGCCCTGAGGCCACGGATAGGTCGGCGGGTCGTCTGGCGCCGGCCACCTTCTGCTCGGCGGTTGCGGCCCTGACCGCCACTCGATCGGTCAGCTGTCATCCTGTGGTGTCTCCCGTGCTGGTGGGTGCTTTGTCGAGCAGCGGTGGCCCGTCGACGGGCAATACGATCTCGAAGCGCGCGCCGCCACCAGGCGCGTCATCGCAGCGGATCTCGCCGCCGTGCTCGTGCACGATGGTCTGAACGATGGCCAGGCCGAGGCCGGTGCCTTGGTCCTTGGTGCTGACGTAAGGCTCGAACAGGCGGTTGCGCACCTCGGCGGCGATGCCGGGACCATTGTCACTGACCGCGATCAGGACCTCCCGCTCCGAGGCTTGCTCGATGGCCACAGTGACCACCGGATCATCGCGCTCTGCACTGGCCGCCTCGATGCCGTTCTGGACCAGGTTGGTGAGCACCTGAACGAGCTGGTCCCGATCGGCGAGCACCGCCGCGATGGACTCGGCTGCGATGCCGACTTTGGGACCACTGCCCCCTTCTTTGTCATCGTGGAGGCTGACCACGCCGCGGGCCAGCTCCTCGAGATCGAGGCGCTCGAACTTGGGTGGGGGCAGACGGGCGAACTTGGTGAATTCGCTGACGATGGTCTTGATGCGGTGGACCTCGTCGAGCACCGTCCGGGTTGCCTCGTCGAAATATTCGTCGAACCCAGGGCTGTCTCGATCCCGCAGTCGCCTCAGGGTCTCCACAGCGGCGCGGATCGGGGCAAGCGGGTTCTTGATCTCGTGGGCCACCTGGCGGGCCACCTCTCGACGTGCGGCGATCCGCTCGGTGCGGGCCAGCCGTCGTCGCATCCTGGTGAGCTCGTCGATGGTGCGGTTGAAGCTGTGGGCCAATTGTTCGAGCTCCCGCCCGCCACGACCTCGAATGGGTCGAGGCGCGCCTCGAACCACCTCGCGGGTTTGCTGGGCCAGCTCGACGATCGGTTGGGACAGGCCTCTGGCCATGAAGACGGCGAGGGCCACGCTCAGCAGCACGGCGATGGCGCCGGTGAGGAAGATGCTCGAGTCGATTTTGGCGAGGGCCTCGAACATGGGTTGGCGGGAAATCGAGGCGTCTACCTCGAGGCCGCCAATCTCGTCGATGGTCAGGGTCTTGTCCAGCGAGCCCGGGCCTGGTGGCGGCCCCTTCCCGCCGCCGAGCCGCAGCGTCGCGCCATAGGCGTTGCCCACTCGCTCCAAGATCGGCTCGATCTTGCGCGCCCCGATGAGCCCCAAGGTGACCCCCGAGCTGCTGCGGGAACAGTGCACCTCGATGGTGGCCTCGCCCTTGCGCCACACCAGCTGCGGCTTTCCCGGGGGCTCGGTCAACCGTCGGGCGAGGGATCGCTCGCGGGTCCCCAGTCTGCTCTCGTCATCGGCGCCCAGCACTTCGCCGTCTCCGGTGATCAGCACCAGCTCATCCAAACGCAGGGCCTTGCACTGCTCAGGCACCAGCTTGCGGAGCGCGATCCCCCGGCCGAGGGGCAGCTTCTCCACGTCGCCGCCGGCGCGCTCCAAATCCAGCAAGGTCCGGTCCACGAAGCTGTCGTGTTTGCACAGCGGGGCGAGCAACTCGGCGAGGGTGTCTGCTTCCCACACCAGCTCGCCCCGAGCGCCTTTCATGGCGGCGTCGATGCGGTGCTTGAAGCCCCGCTCCACCTCAGCTTGCGCCACGTCGCGGGCTGCAAACCCCACCAGCGCGGTGACCAAGACGGCCACCACGCCGAGGGCCAAGAGCAGTCGCACAGCCAGGGACATGGGAGGACGAACACTTCAGCTGCGTCGAGCGAGCCTCAAGAGATTTTCTTTGAATATCCACGAGCAGGCCTTCGTCAAAGGCCCTTCGCGCTCAGCCTGATGGTGCGCATGATCGTCGTTTCAAGTGCGGTGGGAGTGAATCTTCCGCAGGATTGCGTCGTCAAACAATAGAACACCGCGGGAGGACCGTTGCTTCCCCGAGGCGGTGAACGCGCAAGGGCGTAACGGGCGACAGTCCACAAATGGGAGCTCTAGAGATGAACTTGGGACTTGGACGGGCAGGCAAGTGGGCAGCGACCTTGGTCGGACTGCTGGCGGTTGCCTCGGTGGCCACCGGATGCGCGATCCATACCCAGGGACCGATCAAAGAGGTCGCCTACGATTTCTCGGACCGAGATTTCTACGACCGGTCCTACGCACCATCGCCCACCTACCAGCATGAGCACGTCGGGCACGGCGCGCCGCTTCATGCCCCGGCCCGCCCGGTGACCGCCTCGATGTTCCACGACGCGCCAGCCCCGGCCCTGCCGCCTGCCTCGGTGCAGACCTCAGTCCTCATCGGCCCTGCCGCTGCAGCGACCGCCATGCTGAGCGCCACGCCGTCGTCAGTGCTGCGCGCCGTCGAGCTCGAGTAGCTCGCCTGGGTCACCCCGCTTCACCTGGGGGAGCTTTCGCCGATCGCTGGAGCCTGGTGCCGGAACCCGCTACTCTGCGGGAATGCGGCGCCTAGCGCTGGTCGTGATTCTTTGTTGCTTCTGGTTTGCAGTCAGCTGGGGCTGCAGCGGGGAGACGGACCCTATCGCTCCGTCCACAACCTCGACGAGCGGCTCTGGCGCCGGCTCCTATGACGGCGGTCCGCACGACGGTTCGGACGACGCTCCGCTCGATTCGGGCCCGCCGGTCGATGGCGGCCAGACCCCGGTCTACATTGGCCTGACCCCCAACGCGGTGGGTCCTGATGGCGGTGCCCCGACAGCGGCGGACATCGCCATGGCGGAGCTGACTGCGCTGGCCGCAGGTGTCCGAGCTGTGGTGGTGGACCTGCCCTGGGCGGAGCTCGATCCCAACGACCTTTCGGCGCTCACGGCACGGGTAGACAGCCATCGAGAGCGGGACCAAGAGGTCGTCTTGGCGCTCCTGGTGGTGGACGGCAACGTGGCCCACCGGCCCCCGGCGCTCGATGGCCTGGCGTGGGACGATCCGGCGGTGCAACTCGCCATGGAGAGCTCGCTGGACGGGATTGTGACGGCTCTGGGTGACAAGCTCCATGGGCTGGTGATCGGTCGTCAAGCTGACACCTATCTGTCATCCCACCCCGCCGAAGCGGCGGCCCTGCAGACCTTCCTCACCCTGGCGCTCACCCACCTGAAACAGTCCTCCCCCGACCTGTTGCGCGCCGCGGGCCTGTCCTTCGTTGGACTGGAGCCTGCGCCGAGCTACCAGACCCTGGCCAGTCTCGGAAGCTGTCTAGCCCTGGTGTACTTTCCAGGACTGGGCGAGGCGCCGCTGCCTGCCGACACCTCGCCTGCCAAGGACTTGGACGAGATGATCGAGCTGGCCGCCGACCGCCCCATCCTCCTGCAGGCCGTCGCCTTGGGCACCGCCGCAAC
>JAUVCD010000580.1 GCA_030590865.1 Myxococcales bacterium
GTAGAGCCCGCTCACGGGCGTCGTAGGCGACCAGATCGCTGTAGCGCAGCACCACGTGCCCGCGGTCATCCCGCAGGTTGATCCGCTCGCCGTCGGCACCGATCGTAGGCAAGAGGGAGCCACTCACGACCAAGGAGAGGACGAGCTCCCCTTCCCCGGCGGACGCGGGGGGCTGTCGGATGTCAAACCCCTGCTCCAGACCCAAAGGACCGTTCAGCAGCCACTGCTCCATGCCCGCGCAGTGGGTCAAGGTGGCGCGGTTTTCCGCGACGACAGCCTCGGGTGCCGCTACCGGCTCGACCACCGATCCACGCTTCACGGAAGCCCACCGGAGAGACACCTCCCACGACCCCTGGACGGCCCGCAGCCTGGTGGCACCGTCGTCGATGGCCACCGCGAAACCCTGCGCCGGATTGTGGGCCGTCGCGCTGGGCGTAAAGGCGTAGGCTGCCCCCGCCGCTGCCTGCACAGCTCGGATGTGGGCTGCCCGCCCCAGCGCCGCTTCATCGATGGTGGCCACGGGGCCAGACTCTGGCTCGTGGTCGATCCCCCGATCGGTCGTGGGCTCGGCGCGACAGCTCGTGGCCAGGGCCCACAAAAGGCCGATCAACATGAGCGGAGCCAACCCGGCCCGAAAGCGCCTCTGATGGGTCTGTTTCATGGTGTGGTCCTGTCGTCCTGCTAGCGCCACTGGTCCTCTGCGGCGACGCCCGGCTTTGGCTGAGCGGAGGCCGTCGCCGCTGGTGATATCGGCTGGCCGCCGGTGGGTCCCCCGCCCGGCCGCGTGGGTCCCGCGCCGATCGCCAAGGTGATCTCCTGGGGCATCGCGGTGCCGTTTTTGGTGATGACGACCGGCGTCCTCTGGTGCTTTCCGGCGGCGGTCACGATGACCTCGAAGCTGTCGCCAGGGGTGCCTTGCAGCTCGAGCTTCCCTTCGTCCAGCGCCCGCGCCTGTCCGTCGACCGTCACCGTCGCGGTGGACGGCGTGACAGCGACGGTCACCTCGAGGAGCTTGGGCGAAGCCGCGCTGAGCGAAGGGCTCGGAGAGCTGGAGGCGGCCGCGGAGGCGACATCGACGCCGTCAGGAGCCGGCGCCGCAAGGGGGGCCGGCTCGGTCTGGGACTGGCTCCACAGGCCGACGCTGGCGGCTGCCACCAGCGCCACGCCCACGGCCAGGTAGAGACCGGGGAAGCGACGGCCGGGTGGCGCCAGATCCTGGGGCAGGTTGGTCCCGCCCAGCGAGGTAGCGTAGCCCGTCATCGCCCGGGCCTCGGTCCGCTCCCGTTGGTCTGGAGACACGGCGACGAGCTGACCGGCGACGAGCTGGTCGCTGCCGCCAGAGAAAGGCACCAGCGCCGCCGCGAGATCGTCGACGGTGGCGAAGCGGCCGCTGACGTCACGGACCACCGCCTGGTGGACCACCTGGGCCAGGCCAGCGGGGATCCAGGGCGCGTGATCCTGGATAGGAGGCACCGGCTCGGTGCAGATGGCCACGATGATCTCGCCGACCGTTTCTTTGCCGTGCCACATGCCGATGCCGGCGAGCGCCTGATAGAGCGACGCGCCGAGGCTCCACACATCCGTCCGCCGATCGACGTGTTTGGCACTCTTGGCTTGTTCGGGCGACATGTAGGCCGGCGAGCCCATGACCCCACCGGTCCGGGTCAGGTTGGTGGCGCTGTCTTCTTGGCCGTCGGCCACGATCTTCTTGGCGAGACCAAAGTCGCAGACCTTGGTGACTAGCTCGCCGGTGGGCTGCTGGTGCAGGAAGAGGTTAGCCAGCTTGATGTCCCGGTGGACCAGATCGCAAGCATGGGCCGCGGCGAGACCGGCACAGGCCTGCCGGAACGCCCGGACCGCCGGCTCGGGGGACAGAGCCCCCAGGCGGTCCACGAAGTCGCCGAGGTCGTAGCCAACGAGCAGATCCATGACGATGTAGGGAAGCCCATGCTGATCGTCGGTGCCCGTATCGAGCACGCGCACCACGTTGTCGTGCTCGATACTCGCCGCCAGCTTGGCCTCCCGCAAGAAGCGTTTTTGAGCCTCGGCACTGCCAGCGCGGCTCGGGTCGAGCACCTTCACGGCGACCCGACCACCGTCGGGCGTGACGGCCTCGTAGACCGTGCCCATACCGCCGCTGCCCAGCGTGCGAAGTATGGCGTAACGGCCACCGAGGGTGCCGCCGATGAGCGGGTCGGGCTCGAGTCGGATGACCGAGTCGCCGTCCTCGAAGTGGGTCGCACTGACCTCGCCCGGAGCTGGCGCGCTCAGCTCGCTCCAGGTGACTGGCGCGCTGACCGATACGCTCCGCTGCTCCAAGACCGTCGGTTGAAGCGGTACCAGCATGGCTCCGTTGACATCGTCGGCGCCGACAGAGAAGGGCTCGAGGGCTCGCGCCCAGTCAGCGACGCTGGGGCAGCGTGCGTCGGGATCGCGCAACAGAGCACCGTGAACGATCCGGGCGAGCCCCCCGTCGACCCAGGGCGCTGCGGCCTGCAGTGGTGGCGTGGGCTCATTCAGAATGGACAACATCAACTCGGTGATGCTCTCGGTTTCTTCGAAGGGCACCACCCCGGTGAGGGCGTGATAGAGGGTAACGGCCAGGCTCCACAGGTCGGCCTGGGGCCCTGCGTGTTTGCTGCTCTTGATCTGCTCGGGGGACATGTAGTGGGGCGTGCCGAATGCTGTGCCGGTTTGGGTGAGGTCCTCGCCCGAGTCGCGCCACTTGGCGATGCCAAAATCGAGCACCCGCGCCGTGACCCGACCGTCCCCATCGTGGTCGAGAAAGACGTTGGCCGACTTGATGTCCCGGTGGACCACGCCCCCTTCGTGGGCCACAACCACGCCGCGACAGGCCTGGCGCACGAGCCGCACGGCCACGATGGGATGGAGGGGGCCGTGGCGCTCGATGTGCTGTTCCAGGTCCATCCCGATCATCAACGGCATCACCATGAAGGGCAGCCCGAGGACCGGGTCGACGCCACCGTCGACGAGGGACACGACGTGGGGGCTGTCGAGCACGCCGGTGACCGAGATTTCCCGTTCGAAGCGCTCGAAGACTTCGCCACCACCGGTCTGCAATGCCTCGTGGAGCAACACCTTGACGGCCACGCGGCCCTGGGGGCCCTCGGCCTCGTAGACCGCGCCCATGCCGCCAGCCCCGACAAACCGCACCAGGCGGTAGGCCCCGCCTATCGTCGACCCTACTGGCGGCGCCGAGCCGTGCTGGTTCGCCGCGTGCATCAGTCCGTGACGATGGGTCGTCCGTTCCTAGAGATCAAGCTGCGCGAGGCCGCCAACAGGGGAAGAAGCGGGGTCCGCGGGAAGCAGACCTCTAGTGGCGGTGCCGGGGCTCAGGGCGGGGGGACGTTCAGGTTGTCCAGCTCGGTGGTGCCGACGATGGGTTGGATGTCGGCACCCGTCACGCCGATGCCGACCACAACGTCGCTCAGGTAGGTCGGGCTCGGCGCGCTGAGACGCTCGGTCCAGACCGTGCCTTGCGGCGCAGTTTCCAGGTAGAGCGTGCCGCCGGCCTCGCGCATGCGCCACCAGCGATGGGCGGTGCTGCTGTAGGGCAGCGTCGTGTCGACCGGGTTGCCCCCAGTGCCGATGTGTAGCTCGAGCGTGCCGCCCGAGACCGTAAACGACGCGTTGCCCTGGCTGTTGTGGAGCTGCCAGTAAGTCCCACCGTCCATCCCGTTGTGGTGCAGATTCAGCACCTCGATCCACACACACTGTCCCTGGAAGGCGAAGTTCTGGGACGATACCAGCCCAGCCCAACCGCCGGTGACCCCAGACTGGCTGCCGTCGAACTCGAGGGTGCCGTTGCTCACGACGAACATGTTGGTCTGGCCCTGCATGTTCCAGAGGTTCTGGTTGACCGCGGTGCCGCCGAAGGCGTCGACCAGCCCAATGGGCGTACACGTGGGCCCACCTCCGCCGCCACCTGTGCCGCCGCCACCACCAATGCCCCCAGTGCCTCCGGTGCCGCCTGCGCCTCCCGCGGCGCCGTTCCCCCCCGAGCCACCGAACCCGCCCGTTGCGCCCTGTCCACCTGTGCCCGAGCTGCTGGTGCTGGTGCCGCCGGTCCCCGTGCTGGTAGTGCTCGTGCCGCCGGCTCCGCCCGTGCCCGAAGCCGTGGCTCCGGCACCGCCACCGAACCCGGCGAACACGCCGGCCCTATCGAGGCCGCAACTGCTCGCCAACGCCACGAGGCCTAGCACTGCAGCGCCGCAGGGAAGGAGCCACAACAATGCCGTGCGCCCCCCTGGGTCGTCTCCGATGATGGGGCTTTCATGGTGTCGATCCTAACGCACGGCATGGGCGTCGGATAGTCAGGGCGTCCAGCCTCCAGCGGCACCCATTGGAGTGATGCGGCGGAGCACCGGCGACCTGACCCGGGTGACGTCGCTCAGTTGGGAGGCGAAATCCCACGAGGGCGTCGACCGTACAAAGGAGTCGTGGCCTCCTATGCCGCCCAGTTATGCTGGACGTCACCATGCTCGTCGCCGGTAGGACCCAATGGAGGGGAATTGGTTCCAAGTGGCTCGCCGTAGCGCTGACGCTACTGTGGGCCGTCCAACGATTCCGGAGCGCCTTTTCAGCGCCCCACGATGGATCGTCGAGAAGCTCGTGACAATGCTGCTCACACGTTGACGAGGCTCATCACGAGAGGTAATCACGCCAGTGATAAGCTAATTCTCCTCGACGCAAAGGGCACCCAATGACTGTGAAGATCTGGTCGAAGGCCTACAAATACATCGGACTCGGCGCCATTGCTTTGGTCGTTGGACTGCCGTTGGCTTGTGGCGACAGCAGCACCTCGGACGACGACGATGACGACGACAGCACGAGCAGCAGCAGCACCACCAGCAGTGGTAGCTCGAACGGGGTGACCGACTGTGGTATCTGCACCGGCGCCGACGTCTGCCAGGCGGGCCAGTACTGCGAGGATGCCACGTTTTGCATCTGCGCTGAGGGGTGCCTGAGCAATACCAACTGTGCCGACGATCAGGTCTGCAATACCGCCAGCGGCTACTGCGAGAACACCGGCGGCGGGTACAACTGCACCGATCTGTGCGTCAAGATGCTCTCCTGCGATGACAGCGGCGTGACGCAAGCCCAGTGCGAGGGCGTTTGCGTAGGCTTCAGTGAAGCCTGCATGCAGTGCCTCGACGAGAACAACTGCATCCAGCACGGCGAGCTGTGCTCGACCGTTTGCGGCCTTGACTGACCGATCAGCTGGTGGCCGCCACCTTCAGGGGTAGCGCCAGGTCGAACCAGGTGCTGGCCCGACACAGCTCAACGCCCTCGCAGGCGATGACTTCGGCGTGACAGAAGCCCTGTAGCCAGATCTCGTGGGCGCCGCCTGCGGCAGCCTCCGGCACGGCGAGGGTCATGGTGCCTGGGGCCTCCCAGTCGGGAGCGAGCAGCTCGGCTGGCTCGTTGCCGACGCCAATGAGCAACGGGAAGCCGTCATCGAGCTCGATGCGATCGCCGGTGGGCGTCCAAGCCAACGCCACCGTCTCCCCTGGAGCCACCGAACCTTCGTGGAGGGGCGAAACGGTGGGCTCGGGGAACGGATCCCGCAACTCGAAAGTGATGCGATGGGACGGGTCTTCGACCACCACCGTCGCCTCGTGGCCGATGCTATGAGCGGACCTGAAAACCGCGTGGTGACAGAGCGCTCCCGCGCGGGGCAGCGTCTCCTCTCGCGCCTCCTGAACCAGCTCGAGGGGCTGCCCGTCGATGGTCGCACTCAACGAATCGTGATCCAGTTCGAGGCATGCCCCAGCATCCGGGTGGGGACGCAGAAGCATCTCCACGGCACCTCCTGATGGGTCCCCGGCGGGCTGGAGCCGGACCTCGTGCACGCCGTAGTCCGCCAAGTTCACGGTTTCAGACGTGGTGCACCCGGCCATGGCTACGACGCTAAGGGTGAGCCAGGCCCAGCATTCAAGCTCGGTTCGGTTGGACATGGATGCGCCCGGCTGCATCCGTCGTGCCAATGGCCGGCCACGCCAAGTGTCCAGAAATGCGGTCGCCTATTTGCCATCTGCGACGCGAACGCCGCACCGGTACGACAGCGCTGTCGCAGCCCCGACCTTTCTCACGCTGTGCCTGAGCCTGACCTTCACCGCTGTTACTCGGCACCGCCCCCCATTTTTCGCATACATCGCGATTCTGG
>JAUVCD010000674.1 GCA_030590865.1 Myxococcales bacterium
AAAGGCCTCCGACGAGATGCGCATCGAGGGTCTGGAAGGCGGTGCCGACGAGTACTTATCCAAGCCGTTCAACCCGAAGGAACTCCGGGCCAGGGTCAAAAACCTTCTGCAGCGCCTCGAGAATGGGACGAGGCTCGATGAGCTCAACCGGCACCTGACCGAGACCGTTCTCAAGCGATTCCTCCCGAGACCGCTGGTCGACGAGATCGTTTCGGGCAAACGCGACCTCGAGCAAGAACCGCGCCGGGCCTTCATTACCATCCTCTTCTCCGACCTCAGCGGCTTCACCAAGCTCACAGAGAAACTCCGGGCCGTGCAGATGGCGAAACTCATAAATGAGTACCTTGCCAAGATGGTGGACGTGATCTTTGCCAACGGAGGCACTATCGACAAATTCATCGGTGCTTTAGCGCCGGTCAATTTGAGATCCACTCTGCGGCGGTGACGAGATCCACCCCCCGCCGGGTGGATCGTGCCGGAGTTCGCGGCGCCTTCGGCGACCTGCGAGCTTGCGGAAATGACCCAAACGCGTGTGACGAACGATCGCCTACGCTGCTGTGAGTGTCGCCGCTGGTACCTCCCGGCACGGTCGGCCGCGACAAAGCAAAAGACGTGCAGCAGGAGATGTCGACTTCGTCGACGTGCCCGGCAAGAGAGAACGCGTCGAGCGGCAAACCTGGAAACCGCTCAGGCCGATGAGCGTGAGCGACAGCAAGACCATCGGGCCCAAAAACGAGAGAGTGGAGCTGCTGACCCGCCCGTGTCACTGACCGGCCTCCCTGTGCAAGTTGCCGAAGTTGTTGAAGAAATGATGGACAAAGTGGGACAAGCGCAACGGCTGTCACTGACCGGGCTCCGCCGCCGGCTGCGCCGGATCGCCGTGAAAACACTTGAGAAAATCGACCGAGGAGCCGGGAATTTGGGACACGATCCGTCGCTGTCACTGACCGGCCTCGGGCTGTAATATCTCGTTTTTGCAGGAGAAAACGGCATGATTCTGGAACACCGTCACTGACCTGTCTGGGTTTTCTCCCCAAGAGCACCCATGGTGGTGAGCGTGACGGGAGAGGTGACATCCACGGTCGAGCTGGCGCCGGGCGAGCTCGGTGAGGCGCTCACGATGATGCGGCTTTGCCCCGCGCAGGCGCAGCAGGCGATGCAGCTGTCGTTGACACGCCTCGGTCAGCTCACTCCGGTCCAGGCCTACCGGACGGGCGCGAGCCTCGAGGTGTTCGATGGCCTCAAACGGTTGCGCGCGGCGCGGGAGCTATCGTGGGACAAGCTGCGCGTCGAGGTGCACGACCTCGATACGACCGGCGCCAAGGTGCGGCTGTTGTGTTGCAACGCCAGCGCAGGACTCGCCGAGCTCGAAGAGGCGTGGCTGGTGCGCTCGCTGTATCGGGAGGACCACCTCAATCAGCCACAGATCGGGATGCTGCTTTCACGACACAAGAGCTGGGTATGCCGCCGGTTGGCGCTCGCCGAGGGCCTGTCCGACGAGCTGACAGCGAGTGTGCGGTTGGGTCTCGTGCCGGCGAGGACGGCGGTGGAATTGGCGCGGTTGCCACGTGGCAACCAGGATGCGGCGGCGCTGGTTGTAACGAAACGGGGCCTGACTACGCACCAGACCGCACACTTGGTGCAACGCCTGCTCGCGGCCCCGCAGGAGCAATGGCCGGAGCTTCTCGAGCAGCAGGCCTCAGCGCCACCGCCGGACCCAACACCCAACCCCAAGGGTAGCGCCGCACGTCGCACGCCGGCCGAGCAGCTCGTGGCCGACGCCTGGGCAATGAAGCGGCTCGCATCGCGCCTGCACGCGCGCCTCCTCGAACGTTCGCTCCAGAGTCTCGGCGACGCGGCCTGTGCGGTCGTCGCGCGCGAGCTCGCAGAGCTGAGCTCCACACTCGGCGCCCTGAGTAAAACTCTCGACACACGCCTGGGCGAACGAGGAGCAGCCGATGCCGCCTGACGAGAGGCTCATTCACGACGTCGTGCAACTCGCCCGCGATGGCATGACGGGGCGAGCCATCGCCCGCGCCCTCAAGATCAGCCGCAACACCGTGCGCCAGATCGCGCGCGAGCACGGGGGCGCACGACAACGCCCACACTCAGCGCTCCCGACGAGACGTGCCGTGCGCCGGCCATCGAAGCTCGATCCCTTTCGGCCGAAGATCGACGAGCTGTTTCGACTCTACCCGGACATCACCGCCCAGCGGGTCTTCGAGATCCTGCGCGAGAAAGGCTTCGACGGCGGCTACACCGTGGTCAAGGATCTGGTGCGCCGGCTTCGCCCCAAGAAGCCGGCCACGCCGAGCCTCGAGACCGCACCGCGCGAGCCCGGTGACATGGCCGAGTGCGATTGGTCGCCGTACCCGGTTGCCTTCACCCATGCCGCGCCGATGGATTTGCAGGCGTTCGGCTACACCCTGCGCTATTCGACGCGCAAATTTTACAGTTTTCACGAAGGCAACGGACTGCACCCATTGATGGACGGCCACGTCCATGCCTTCGAGCGCTTCGAGGGCGCAGCCTGCAATTGCAAGTACGACAGCCAGAAGCCGGTCGTGCTGCGCTGGGAAGGCGGCCAGCCGATCTACAACCCACGCTTCATCGATT
Organism: Myxococcales bacterium; assembly: GCA_030590865.1. Lineage (GTDB taxonomy): Bacteria > Myxococcota_A > Polyangia > Polyangiales > Polyangiaceae > JAPYTK01. The sequence continues at coordinate 2,617 of JAUVCD010000674.1, forward strand.
TTGCGACCTACTACGAATTCTCCCCGGAGGCCTGCCGGCGCGCCAAACCTAATGACAAGCCCCGGGTCGAGAGGAGCTTTCACGAGCTGGTCACGAGTTTCTTTTGCGGCCGCAGCTTTCGCGACTTCGCGGACCTCAAGGCCCAGCTCATCCACTGGATGGACACCGTCGCCGACCCACGTCCGCTCAAGCGCGATCGCCATCACACGCGACTCGGGCTCTTCGCCGAAGAGCAGCCGCTGCTGCGACCGCTGCCGCGCCACCCATTCGACACAGCCCGGGTGCTCTACAAGCTGTGCGACATCGAGGGCTTCGTCGCGTGGGAAGCTAATTGGTACTCGTTGCCCTACGAGTACGTCACCGAGATCCTCCCGGTGCGCGTCACCGAGGAGGAGCTGTTTATCTACAAACCTGACCTGACCTGTATCGCGCGCCACGCGCTTCTGCCGCGCGGTGCCCAACGTCGATCCATTCTCGATGGACACCGCCCTCGCCACGCCGAGCACGGGCCGGATCTCGACCAGCTGCGTCGCGCCTTTGCCGACCTTGGTGATCCAGCGGCCGCCTTTTTCGCCGCGCTCGAAAAACACCAACACCGCTCGGCTGGCTATCACGCGCGCCGGGTGCTGGCCCTGCGCGAAGGCTACGACACCACTGACCTGCTCGCCGCGCTTTCCCACGCGTTGCTCTTTGGCGCCCTCGAACACACCGCGATCGAGCGCATCCTAATCGCTCGGGCACACCCCCGCCGGCTCGATGAATACGTGGCCGAACAGGCCGCGAAGAAACTCCGGGGCGCCGTTGCCGAGAGCAGCACCGAGCCGCGCGACCTTACGGAGTACGACGATCTGCCGTGCCGGGGCGAGACAACTCAATCGGCAAACGAACCATCAGGAGGCCCCTCATGCCCCGACGACCGAAAAGCTCCATCGGAGAAATCCGGGAACGGATCCAGCAACACCTCAAACGACTCGGACTCCTAGACTTCGACGTCGATGCGCACCTCGCCTGGGTCAAGGAGAACAAGGTCGGGGAGCTCGAGGCTGTTGAACGGCTATTTGCGCAGGCCGCCGCCATCAAGCGCGAGCGCAGCATCGAATGGCGAATCAAGGGAAGCGGACTCAAGATTCGCAAGACGATGGCCAACTTTGATTGGGACTTCCAGCCCAAGCTCGACCGGCGCGTGGTCGAAGATCTCTTCACGCTCTGCTTCATCGAGAGCCATGAGGATCTGTTGGTCACTGGCAAGACGGGCACCGGCAAGAGCCACATCTTGCAGGCGCTCGCTATCAAGGCCTGTGAGCAGGAGTGGATGGTACGCTACGCCCGTTGTGTGGACCTGATCGATGATCTGTATGCGGGTCTTGCGGACGGCTCCTACGAGCGGCGGATGAGGAAGTGGTGCCGGCCCTCGCTGTTGGTGATCGACGACGTGGGCCTGGGGCAGCTCAAGCGCCGCGACGATGAACCGACCGCGGCTCACATGCTGTTTACGCTACTGGACCGCCGCCACGATCATGCCACGACGGCGCTCACGTCGAACATCAAGCTCTCGGCCTGGGGCAAGTACCTGGGCGACGCGACTCTGGCAGCCGCGGTCCTCGATCGGCTGGCGGCCAACGCCATCCGCATTGACATCGATGGGCCGAGCTACCGGCAACACCTGGCGCGTCAACGCGCCAAGGCTCACGGCCAGAAGCCTCGTGGGGACAAGGCCACATGAGCAGCAGAGATCAGCGAGACTTAGTGCTCCGTCTCGGGCCCCTCGACGCCGCTACCGCCGCCTCGATCCTCGACCTTTGCGGTCATCTCCAGCAAGCCATCTGGCGCGCCTACGGCGCCGAGATTGAGGCCCACTGGGCGGCTACCGAGCCTGACCAACCCATCTATGGGCGCTTGTCGCCGACCTCATCCCGTAAACGTTGACGCCACCGGGGGCCTCTCCGGTCGCCCTCCGGGCTCCCTCCGCGGCCCCCGGTGCGCTCGTCTCTACCCTTCTCAGCCGGCTGGCACCGGCTCCCGAGCACCGTTTAGCCCCACGCGCGCAACGCCAAGTGGATCACCACAACCGCCGGGAGTGGATCAGTTTCTGACCGGCGCCGAAGAGGATCTGTAGAAAGAGGGCCATAGTCGCTCCTGTCGGTGCTCTCACCTACAGGGCGAAGTCTGGCCGAAAGCGTTTACATGGCCGCGGCGACCTTGGCCTTGATCTTGAGCCGATGGAACTGCGCCCGGACTGTTCCAGGGCTCAGCCCGAGCCGCCGGGCTGCCTCCGCCTTTGAGCAGCCAGCGGTGAGTAGGTCGACAATCTCCCGTTGCTGGGGCGAGGCGTGATCGGTGAGTAGGTCGAGCAAATCCTCCTGCTGATCACTGAGCAGACGACCCGGATCCCCCCCGGGTGCGAGAAGTTCTCCAGGGTCGCCGGCATTGGCCAGTATGTCCGGGT
>JAUVCD010000857.1 GCA_030590865.1 Myxococcales bacterium
CGTGGCGACGTGGCGCGCCTCCAGCAAACCACCGACCCGCCAGGCACGGCCAACCAGGAAAGGATCGGCCAGCCGATCTCTGAGCACCAGGTATCGGTACCGCTTCAACGCCGTGTGATAGCGAGGGTTGAAGCCAAAAGAAACCAACAGAGCCTCCCGGACGACGATGCTGGGAGGCAACCTCTTCGCCAGGCCAAGCACCCAGGCACGCATCGGGATGGCTCGGGCCGTGTCGAATGCCACCTTCTGGGCGCGGGCGTGGACCCCCGCGTCGGTGCGGCTAGCCACGCACAGCTTGCCGACGCCAGGATCGAAATGCCGAATGGCTGCCAACAGCTCACCGGCGACGGTGGATGCGTTTCGCTGGATGGCAAAGCCGGAGTAGGGGCGACCATCATAGGCCACGGTGAGCAGCACCGTACGATCGGCTCGTGGCTCTGGCTCGGCGGACACGGTCTTCAGCCACCCCACCCACCGAGACCGCCCGCGCCGTCCGAGGCGGGAGGCTCAGCCGGCTCCGCCGGCACCACCGGCTCCGCCAGCACCACCGGCTCCGCCAACCACTCCGCCACCGGCTCCGCCAACGCCACCGCTACCGGCGGTGCCGCCACTTCCACCAGTCCCCGGGGTGATGCAGATGTCGTATGCGGTCTGGGCTTCACCGCAACAGTCGGTGGTCGATCCGGCGGGACAATCGGCGAAGGACACGTCATGGGTGCCCTCACAGCTCCGATAGACGTAGTCAGCTCGCTGCCCACAGCATTCGGGAGACTTGATGAGATTGCCCTGACCGTCATCACAGCTCGAGACCTGATGACAAGCCTCAGGCGAGTTGGGCGCCGCGTTGGGATCGCAATCTGGCGAAACCCCATCGCCGAGACTGCACGCCCCGAGCCAGGCGGCCCCTGCCGCCACGACCAGGGCAGAGCACCCACCCATTCGAAGGGTTGTTCGGCGCTGAGTGCGCCCCCAAAGCTGCAGCGGGCTTTTCATGGCGTCTTCATCTTGAAGTTGATGGGAACCCTGACCACGACGCAACCCTGTTCTGGCCTGGGGTAGCTTTTCGAGCGGAACTTGCCGAGCACGCACTGGCTGACGGTCGCGTTGTTGAGAGTGTCGGACCCAATGGAACTATTACACAGACTTCCGTCGGCGCCCACGCTCACGCTCACCATAATCGACCCCTCGGCTCCGCCAGTCCGGAGAGCGCGCTGGTAGCAGCCTCGTGCCAATCCGGCAGTGCTCGCTACCGCCGACTTGAGCGCATTGCTCGGCACTCCTTTGCCACACCCAGAACAGACGCCAGGACCCTTGGGCGGCCGACTGCCGACTACCTTCTGGCCCGCATCTTCGTCGCCGGCATCGCTGCCCGCATCCTCTTCTTCAAGCGGGGGCGGCGGGGGCGGTGACGCCACCGGCAGCTGGACGGTCCGGGTGGCGGTCGGTGGAGCCAGCGCCAAATCTGGCCTCTCGGTCTCCGGACCACCGCACTTCAGGTACAGCAGGATCCCAATCGACAAGGCCAGTGCCAAGGCACCGAACGCATAGGGCCCAGCGCCGGCTGAGCGTCCCTGGATCATTCGTGATGACGGCGGCGGCTCGGATGGCCGGCTGCTCGACTTCGTTTGTGTGGCCAACGGCGTACCTATCTGGCTGAACGTGCCGCCTACGCCCCGTCGTAGACATCTCGAAGCGGTCGAAGGACGACCAGTTTAGTGGGCTCATAATCTGGCACAAGACCTCAATCCGCTGCAAGTGCCCCGCTCATTGGACCGCCAGAGGCCGAGAGCTGGTAGAAGGAAACCGCAGTGTCGCCGTAGCGGCGGGTGCGCAACAGCTCGGCCTGAGCCAGTGCCGGCGGCTCGTCGCGGCCAGCGTGCTCGACGACGAGCCGAGCAGACGAGCTCACCGTGCCCGGGCAGGCTAGCAGCCGATCGATAGTCGGAGCTGCACCCCGGTCAGCGTAGGGCGGATCGGCCAGCACCAGGTCATAGGGGCCGCGGCCGGCCACCACTCCCGCAGCCCGCTCCACAGCCAGGGCCAACACCTGGCATTGGGTCTCAAGCCCGAGATCAACCAGGTTTCTGCCCAGGGTCTTCAGCGCCAGCGCCTCGCGCTCGACGAGCACAGCACGAAGCGCCCCTCGAGAGAGCGCCTCGATAGCGAGGGCTCCCGAACCAGCGTAGAGGTCCAGGACGGTCAGTCCGTCCAGGGGGCCAAGGGCCGAAAAGAGAGCCTCGCGCACCCGGTCCGGCGTGGGCCGGGTGCCACGGCCTCGGGGCGCAGAGAAGCGCCGCCCCCGCAGTGAACCTGCGATCACCCGCATGGCAGTCTGCGATCGGCTGGCGTCAGAAGGTGTAGGTCACGGTCACAGCCTGAACCCGGGGGCCAATCAATGGCTGCACGGTCCACGCCTGGACATCATCGTCATCGGCATCGTCGCCGTCACCACCGACCAGACTGCTGGTCCCCAATAGGTAGGCTCCCACGCCGACCGACACGGCCGCGAGTGGGAACATCACGGCCTGTAGGATCTCGGCCGTGCTGGCCGTGTCGCACATGCCAGTGATCGTATCGTAGTCAGAGACGGCCACGCCATCGATGGGGTCGCCGCTGGCCGCCACCTCGCAAACATCCTTGTTGGTGGGGACCTTCTCCTGCACCCGAAGCCAGGTACCATCATCTCGAACGCTGTTGACCTCGAGGGCTTGCCACAGCCCGACGGCGCCTGCGCCAGCGCCCACCACGACGGCCGAGATACCGAAAATCATCCGCAAGTCGAGCGGTGCGGAAGCTTCCGCCTCGACCATGGTGAGCGACGCCTCGATGGTCGTTGCCGGCTGAACCACGACGCTCGTCTCAGCATCGGCGTAACCAGGTGACTTCACGACGATATGGTGACGGCCGGTACTCAGCTGGAACGTTCCACCTTCGGCAGGCAGGGCGCCCATGGGCTTATCATCAACGAACAACTGGCCAGCCACGCCACCAGTCGAGAGGGTGAGTGCGCCTTTGGGCGTGCCACCGGTAGCGTCGGCAACAGCCTTGGTCGCCACCTGGATCAGCGCATCGTCAGTGGGATCGCTGAGGTTGGCGCTGTACTCGATGGGCACCTGGTTCGTGCCCTTGCCACGCACGAAAAAGTTGAGGGTGCCGCTGACGGTCTGCTCCGATTTGTCGGTGAACTGGATGACACACCACAGGTACCGATCCGCCTTGATGACGTCAGCGATGCGGGCCTCACAGGCCGCATCGATCGGCTCGGGGCAATTCATCTTGACCACCAGAAACTCGAGCGACTGAGTGGTTTCACCGAGGGACCATCCGTCCGAGTCG
>JAUVCD010001086.1 GCA_030590865.1 Myxococcales bacterium
GGCGAGCTCCCGAGTCCTTCGCGAACCTGCGGCACAAAGAGGGCTCGCTCACCGGTCACTGTGCTCGCTGTCCTCACGGGCCTCAGTGCCAAGCCGGTTGCTCAGCCATGGCCTACAGCGCCACCGGGTCGCTGGGATGCAACCCCTATTGCATCCGCTACCTGGAGACGCAGCAGATCCTCGACGAGGTGGCTCACTAGCTTGACCCTGACCTGCCCAGGGGGTTGACGGCGGTTGCTCACCCATTAGGGCCGCGATGCCCGCCCCGTGGATCCTCGGATCAGCGCCGCGCTAGGCGACAGCCAGCGTCGCCGCTTGCCCGGTGCATCGAAGATCGGCTTGTCGTGCCACCACCACCAGGCCTTTCGCTGATAATTCCACGAAGCCACGGTGAAGCGCTCGTCGGTCACCTGCACGACGGCGAAGCTCCGCCAACGGTGCTTGGCCGAGCCGAGGTTGTAGACGTCGTAGCCGTGCCATTGATAGGTCCCCGAGGCGTGGTAGTGCCCATGAAAGATGCCGAGCACTCGGTATCCGTCGATGACGGTTCGAAGCTTCTCCCGGTAGTCGCCGTCGCCGAACCAGTTGCGCGAGAACGGTCCCTTCAGAGGGAAGTGGAAGTAGAGCACGACGCCCACGTCGCGGCCCTGGGCTTGCAAGTCCTTTGCTAGCCAGGCCAGATCCTCGTCGTCTGGCGCCTCCCCGAGACAGGCGATGTGCAGGTCCTGCCAATCCCAGCTGTAGCGGACTGAGCCGTGGCGTTCGGCGACTCGCCGCTTCACGAAGAAGCCGAAGTATTTGTCGTGGTTGCCGATGGTTTCGAACACCGGGTAGTGCAGCAACCCATCGTCACCAGTGAGCCCGTAATAGGCTTCGAAGCGAGCCCAGGCCGAGGGGGTGCCGTATTCGGTCAGGTCGCCTGCAATCAGCAGCCCGCGAGGCTTGCCCACCTTGCCGCCAAGGGCGCTCGGGTAGGGCCTGCCCTCGATGTGGTTCAGATCGTCGATGATCTCCAGGTGCACCTTCTCGATACCTCTGGCCTCCTCCACGGTACGAGGCAGTCCCTCGTCTTCGTCGCTGGCGGTCACTTGGTATCCGAAGTGGGTGTCGGCGGTGGCCAAGAAGGTCACGTCCATGCTTCGGCGACGCTGTCGTGGGCCAGGGCGGCTCGACTCAGCGGGCCAGGCGCTGGCGGTTGCTGCGCTACGGGGCGGCGCCTCGATGAGTCTCAACAGGTCGCCCTGGCCACTCATGGTGGCGATGACCACGCCAGCGCAGGCGATGATGATCAGAGTGACCAGCCGCCAGCGGTCACTGCGAGTCGGCATCATAGACCGTCTCGCCGCCGACGATGGTGCGCTCCACGATGAGCGCCGCCAAAGCATCCAGGGTCTCATGGGTGGTGCAGGGATCAGTGTTCAGCACCACTAGATCGGCACGCTTGCCTGGCTCGAGGGTGCCGCAGACCGGCAAGCTGCCGGTGGCGTAAGCTGCCTCGCGGGTGTACATCGCCAGCACCTCGGCAGGGCTGACCGCCTCTGCAGGTTGGATCTCTTGACCCTCGGCGGTGCGGCGGCTGACCGCGCAGCGCAACGCGGCGAGTGGATCGAAACTGGCGACCGGGGCGTCCGAGCTACCGGCGACGCGGATGCCCGCGTCGAGCATGGTGCGGTGGCCCAGCAGGCGCAGCCCCGGCGGGATAGGTATGCTCTGGAACACCGGCAGCTCGAGAAAGGAGGGCTGGCTCACCACGCAGATGCCGAGATCGGCGGCCCGTTTGGCCAGGTCGACGTCCAGCAAGGTGGCATGCTCGATTC
>JAUVCD010000840.1 GCA_030590865.1 Myxococcales bacterium
GCTCGCCGCCTCTGCCAGAAGACGACTGACTGGCGCCCCGCGTGTTTGCGGCGCAGACTGCGGGCGGCACTGTCGGGACGGACCATGGATCTGGACAACTACACCCCACTGCCCGCCGCCCAGGTCCAGAGCGGGCACGGCGATGAGATGCTGACGCTGCTGTTGATCTGCGCGACCTACGACATCGTCGACGGCCCGGTGGACGACGATTTCATCATGAACACGCCGCTGCGCGTGTCGTGGCAGCGTGGCTAGTTCAGCTTGATCACCCCGGCGGCCATGTCGATCTGGCCGCCGCCGTCCACCGACATGACGCTGCCTTTGACGCTGATCGGGCCGTGCTCGATCGCCAGGTTGCCGCCAGTGATGGTGACGTCGCCGCCCGCGATGGTGATGTTGCCGCCGGTGATGGTCACGCTGCCATCGCCGTTGATGGTGACCGCAGGCGCGGTGGTGCTGGCGAGCGCGGCGGCGTCGACGGCATGAGTCTCGGCGGTGAACTGCTGCAGCGTTTCAGCCGCCATGGTCTGGGTGGGCGCGCCGATGCTCTGGGAGGTGTGGGAGGTGATCGTCTGGGGGCCCACGACCTCGACCGCGTGGGCGCCGGTGACGGTGGTGCTCTTGTCGCCATCGTGGACCTCCTCCACCTCCTTGGTAGTGTAGGTGGTGGCGCCGTCCACGGTCTCATCCACGTCCTTGGCGATGGTGATGGTCACCGGTCCTTGGATGGTCTGCGTGACCGTGTCGTTGTGGGTCTGGCTGACGGCCAGATCGATGGTCTCGTCGAAGGTCTCCTTGAAGTGCCAGGACACCGGCTTGTCGACGACCCAGTTGTGGGTGTCGTGGTAGGTCTCGGTCACTGCCGCGATGACGTCGGTGGTGAGGGTATCGGCGTAGGACTGCTTCACGTAGCCGGTGATCTCTTCCTCCGAGTGGCTCTCTACCTTGAAGAAGCGGTCGGCGAGGCTGTACTGCTTCCAGCGGCCCAGGGTGGAGGTCACCAGGTTGAAGCCGCCGTCCTGTTTGCCCGCCGCCTCGGAGCCGAAGTGGATGAAGGTGTCCTTGGTGGGGCAGGACATGTCGACGTACTGGGAGCCGTCCGAGTCCTCGAACTCCATGCGGTTGCTTCCGCCGGTCATGATCACGTTCTGGGTGAAGTTACCGGTGGTGACCTTGGAGGGCTTCTGCGCGTTGGGGGCCACGCCCGTGATGACTGGCCGGTCGGGATCGCCGCCGAGGAAGACGATGTGCACCTCGGTTTCTTTCCGGAGCGGGAAGTGGAACCCCTCGGTACCGCCACCGTGGGGTTGGAGCATGCGAACCCAAGTGGACGCCGAGCCGTCGAGTAGATCGCTCTCGTCGAAGAAGATGCGCACCCGGTAGCGGCCGTGCTCGTCGATCTGGGCGTAGGGTGAGGTCGCGTTTCCGTCGACCACGCCGTCGACCACACCGTCGACCCGTGGCCACGGCGTGACGCGGCGCGCGCGGTATTGCACATCGGCGGCGATGGCCTTGAGCTCGACGCGACGGACGTCATCGAGCTTGATGTCGAGTAACTCTTCGAGCTCGCTCACGCCCTCGATTTGCTTGCCCCAGTGCTCGAGCTCGGTGGTCAAATAGCTGGCGTTGAAGGCGACGCGAGGATGCTGCTCCAATTGGAAAGAGTAGCCAGGACGTAGATTGAAGGCGCGGCCGTGCCCTTGATTGACGGCCTGCTCGGCGAGGTATTCCTCTGCGCGGATCGCGGCATAGCGCTGTCCCTCGTCTGGTGTCTGGTAGTTCTCGCCGTAGAGGACGATCCTACCTGGGCTCGAGGTAGCCACCGGAGCGCTGCAGCCCAAGCTCAGGCTGGGGTTCAGGTAGTCGTAGTCGTTGAGGCGGACCTGAGCCGGAAGCGCCGTCATCTTGCACTTGAATCGGTCCACCACTTCGGCGCCACCTTGGGGCTGTTGGTCCCCCCAGGAGGCGAACTGGATGATCCCCGAGCCCAGCTCGCCGTGGAACGATCGGTGGTCGGTGATGACCAGGAGCTCAGCCGAGTCTCCTTGCTCGAAAAAATAATACATGCCCTCCCGCTCCATCAGCCGACTGATGAACGCGAGGTTGCTCTCCTGGTACTGGCAGACGTGCTCGAGCTTGGCGTAGCTGCTGGAGAGGCGAAAAGCGAAGCGACCGACGGGAATCTCGCTGTCCTTCAGCACCGCCTCGATAATCTCGGGAATGGAGCCGTCGGTGAACACGCGACTGTGGTGGGTGAGCGACAGCTGCCACAGCTGGGGGACCAGGGTCGCGATGAACAGGGAGCGTGTCGGGTATTCGGCGACGAGCTCGAGGGCTGAGATGACACCGTGGATGGCAAAGGGCGGCAGCTCACCGCCCCGATCGACCTCCAGCGATGCGCGCTGACCGAGGCTGGCGAGCATGTCGAAAGTGACGTCCTGGGGGATGCTCAAGCCGACATCGAAGTGGTACGGTCGGCACAGCGCTTCGCGCCCGTGGAAACCGACGAGCACCGTCTGCGTGGGCAGGCTGGGGGTCACGAGCACCATCGGGTTGTTGGTCGGCTGCGGCTTGGCTGGCTCGGCCTTCGGCTTGCTCCTCATAGTGTGCAGTAGACCACCGATCCCCCTGCGCCGGAAGCGGAGCACCGGCGTCCGGCATTGATTTCATGGCATTGGTGGAGCCGCCGGGAGTCGAACCCGGCCCCGCCAGACCGATACACAGGTTTCCTGCACCACGCCTGTGGCCGGACGACCCTCGGGTCGGATCGCCTCGCCGATCCGTTCAGTTATCCGCTCAACACGAGACTGGCGAAGAAGTCGTTCATACCGATTTCAGGACCGCTCAAAGTCTCGATCAAGAATGGCTGGTACTCGAGTTCGTGCAGCAGGCTGATGGTCTCATGGAAGCTGATGGCGGTGAACACGCTGCAGTGGGTGTCGACATAGCGGCGTCTGGACATGGCGATGAGATTGTCGACCTCCGTTCGCCTCAATGCCTTCCGTCGCTCAGGGGCCGGCTGCTTCCATAGCTGTGCCGGGGTCACATCCATCTTGTAATAGTGATGATCGATGATGGCCCCAATCGACGGCTTCTTTCTTCCCGCTAGATGGTTCTCGATGAGCTGCCCCAGCGTCGTGCATGGCCTTGCGAGATCGAACATGAAGCGACGGTCGGGCACGAACAACAGCACCCTGCCACCAGGGCGCAATACCTTTGCGGCGTCCTGCAGCCAGCCAATCACGTCTGGGAAGTGCTCGAATACGTGAGACGCGAAGATGTAGTCGAATGCCTGGTTGGGCACCACGGCCGACATAGTCTCGCCCTTCAGTGGGTAGTCCACCTCGACCACGGTTTCGGGCGACCGCTGTGGGTCTTTCTCGAGGCGAGTCCTCACTGCATCGGCGGTGTCGAGATCCAGATATTCGACGCGATGTCGTGACTTGTCGAGCACCGGGCGATCGAGCGGACCGATTTCCAACCCGCG
>JAUVCD010000213.1 GCA_030590865.1 Myxococcales bacterium
GTAGACGTCGATGAAGTCCACCACGAAACCATAGCGAATGCGATCGATGAGGTTGCCTAGTGCACCGCCGAGCACCAGCGGCAAGCCCCACATCAGGGCTCGCTGTTCCGGTGCGAGCTTCCGGTACAGAGACACGATGAACACAATGGCGGCCACCGAGACGATCAGAAAGAACGGCCGGCGGAGAGCCTCCGTTTCGTTCTGCAGCAGACCCCAGGCGCCACCTCGGTTCTTGGCGTAGATCAGGTTGAAGTAGTTTTCGATGACCACCACCTTGTGCATGGCACCAGGGTGGGCGGACTCGAAGGCCGTCTTGGCCCAGTGTTTGGACCACAGATCAGCCACCAAGTTGACCAACGTCACTACGACCAAGAAGACGTAGGAGGGTCGATGATGCGGTCCGCTCGCAGCGGGCGAGCTCTGACCCGCCAGTGGAGCCTGGCCAGCGTCGCCAGGAAGCGCAGTGTCGCCAGGTTCCTCAGGCACGCCCGGCTCGGCGGGCTGGGCGCCCGTCTCGAGGGCCTCCGCCTCAGCGGTGCCGGTGGACGTCGCTTTGCTTGCAGGGTCGTCGGACATGAAGCGCTTTTCTGTACGACATTAGAGACGGCACGGCAAAGGCCAACGGCTACACTGAACGTCTGCTTGGCCGATACCAGACATTTGTTTAGTATGGCGGCCATTCATCATGCCGGCACCTCCTTGGAACATCCGTGCGGGGATCGACAGCGTCGTTCGCCAGTGGCTCGACCGCCGCGTGGTGAGGCGCTGCTTCACTGCCGATCAGGTTCTGCCCGCCGAGCGGGCGCTCTATGCACCCTATCCCGATGACATCGAGCCGGCCCTCACGGCGGCGCTACATGCCCAGGGCGTCGAGCAACTCTATCGCCACCAGCGGGACGCCATTGATCTAGCGCGGGCCGGTCGACACGTCGTCATCGCAACCCCTACGGCCAGTGGCAAGAGCCTGTGCTTCCACCTGCCGGTGCTTGATGCGATCGCCCGGGATCCCTCTGCGACCGCCATCTACCTCTACCCGACCAAGGCGCTCTCCCGAGACCAAGAGCAGAGCCTGCGTGGCTTCATCCAGGCCGCAGAGCTCGACATCGGCGCTACAGTCTACGATGGCGACACCCCTGGGGACGCCCGGCGTGCGGCTCGACAGCGAGCCCAGCTGGTGTTGACCAATCCGGACATGCTCCACGCTGGGATCTTGCCTCAGCACGCGGGCTGGGCTCGTTGTCTGCAGAACCTTCGCTACGTGATCGTGGACGAGCTGCACACCTATCGAGGTGTGTTTGGCTCTCATGTGGCCCACGTCTTGGGCCGTCTCCGACGGATCGCAGCGTTCCACGGCGCCACGCCGACGTTCATCGGCGCGACCGCGACGATCGACAACCCTGCCGAACACGCCGCCCGTTTGTTCGGTGTGGCCCCCGATGAGCTGGCGCTGATTGACGGTTCGACCGCACCTCGTGGACAGCGCCGCGTCTTCGTCTACAACCCGCCAGTGGTCAACGCCGAGCTCGGCATCCGGGCGAGCTACCTCCACAGCGCAGTGCGTCTCGCCGCCGATTTCGTTGCGGCGCGAGTGCGTACCATCGTGTTCGGCCAGTCACGGAACACGGTGGAGATCATGCTCAAGTACCTGCGCGACCGATTCGCCGAGCAGCCGTCGCTCCGCGACGCAATCGTGGCCTATCGAGGCGGCTATCTGCCCGACCAGCGACGCCGGGTGGAGCGAGGGCTGCGGGACGGAACGGTGCTCTGTGTCGTAGCCACCAGCGCCCTCGAGCTGGGTATCGACATTGGCGATCTCGACGCGGTGGTCTGCGCTGGCTATCCAGGATCGCTCGCCGAGACCTGGCAACGTTTCGGACGAGCCGGGCGGCGAGGCGATCAAAGCGTCGCCGTGTTGGTGGCCTCGAGCTCGCCGCTCGATCAGTATTTGGCGACCCACCCCGAGCGGCTGCTCGACGGAGCCATCGAGCAGGCACGGGTCGATCCCGACAACGCCGAGATCTTGGTGCAACATCTCAAGTGCGCAGCCTTCGAGTTGCCCTTCCGACGCAAGGAAGCCTTCGGCACGCTGCCTCAGGAGGACACGGAGGTCGCCCTCGATTTCCTGCAGGAGCACGGCGTCGTCCATGGCTCGCGGAACCGTTATCACTGGTCGACTGACGCCTTCCCCGCCAACCACGTGAGCTTGCGACGAGTGGGCTGGGACAACTTCGTCATCATCGACGAAGAAACGGAAGAGACCCTCGCCGAGCTCGATTGGCATTCAGCCCCCGGCATGCTTCACGAACAGGCCATCTACCAACACGATGGCCGGCAGTACCAGGTCGAGCTGTTGGACTACGACAACCACAAGGCCTATGTGCGCCGGGTCGAGCCAGACTACTTCACCACCGCCTTGCGACACGTGAAGGTCCAGGTGATCGACGTCGAGGCCGAGTCACCGCTGGTCGTGCAAACCCTTTCTGGGGCTCGTGCGACGACCGGCGCTGCGATCGCTGCCAACCCGAGCTCGCCGCTGCCGCCGGGGGTTCGCGGCGTTGCCATGCTGGGTTGGGGTGAGGTCAGCGTCACCGAGAAGGTGGTGGGCTACAAGAAGATCAAGTTTCACACCCACGAGAACGCGGGCTACGGCGACGTCCGCTTGCCTGACATCGACATGCACACCACTAGCTTCTGGCTCACCTTGCCCGCCGACATTGGCGCTGAGCTCGGCCGAGCCCTAGCCATCGAGGGGCTCAAAGGGCTGGCCCATGCCTTGAAGACGGTGGCCACACTCGCCTTGATGTGCGACCCGCGGGACATCGGCCGTGCCATCGATGACTGCACCGAGGGCCACACCCCAGGGGGCGGCCACGAGCAGTTCTGCGCCACCGTATTTCTCTACGACAGCGTGCCTGGTGGCGTGGGCTTCGCCGAACGGATCCATGAAAGGGCATCCCAGCTGGTGGGGCGGAGCGCCGAGCTAATCGCGTCCTGCCCCTGCCCACTCGGCTGTCCCACCTGCGTCGGAGCGACGATCGTAGCCGCCTCGCCTCGAGGGCAGCAGCGACTCACCGCAGCTGGACACCTGCCACTGGACCGCAAGCAAGCCAGCTTGCGACTACTGGCCCGTCTCGGATTGCGGCCTGCCGAGCACTCGTCGCAACAGGCACGATTGGTCATGCCCTAGCCCATCGGTTGGGCCCATCAGGTGCTTCGACCGCCAATTGGGCGTATCCTTTCCCCATGCGACACGGCTGGGTCGTCCCCTGTGCTTCAATGCTGGCCTTGGCGGCCTCATGCATCGCCACGGCACCTCACGGGATCGAGCGTGAAACCGACGTGGGCGGCAGCGGTGGCGAAACCTTCGGAACGACCAACCCGACGACCTCGACGCCACCCACCAGCAGCGGAACGACCGATCCTCATGCGGTGCTGGGGGCAGTGCCAGCCCACGGGCCGTTCTCGGGCAGCAAGCACGTCATCGTCCACGGTAAGGGCTTCGAGCCTGATGTCCGCCTGTGGTTTGGCGACCAGCTGGCCGAGGACATCATCGCCATCGACCCCACTCGCGTTCAGGTGAGCACCCCGGCGTCCGACCCGGGCATCGTGACCATCAGCGCTCAGAACGGCGACGATGACTCGACGCTGCGCGCTCTGCCTGAGGCCTACACCTATGATCCGCTCTACGCCGAACCGACGAGCGGGCCGGTGGCCGGTGGCACCGTCATCACCATCTATGGCAAGAACACCACTTGGGACCAGGACCTCATCGAGGCGCGGGTGGACCAGAAACCCTGCACCACCCTGGATGTAGTCTCGGCAGAGCAGTTGTCCTGTACCGTGCCCAAGGGAACGCCAGGCACCAAGTCGCTCACCGTCGTCACCTCGACCGGCAGCGTCACGGCCCTGGACGCCTATACCTACGAGGACAGCACGACGGGATTCAAAGGTGGCTTGAGCGGTGAGCCGCTCGCAGGGGCGCTCAAAGTACTGGCCTACGATAACTTCGGGGGCAGCCCACTAGCCGGCGCTCACGTCATTGTCGGTGACAATCTGTCCACCGCTCTGATGGCGCAGGCTGACAGTTCGGGCCTCGCTCAGTTCGTCGATCCCAGCTTGGACCAGCCGGTTACGGTCACTGTGGCCGCTGAGTGCCACAGCCCCATTTCCTTCGTCGACGTTCCTGTCGACACCGTCACCGTCTACCTCAACCCCACCCTCACGCCCCAATGTGCCGGTGAAGGTGACCCGCCGCCCACTGGGGGCAATCCCACCCTCCAGGGCCAGGTCCGGGGGGAGCTGATGTGGCCTCCGAATCAGGAGTTCCAGAAGGGCGACTGGACCAACATCCCCGGTCCCAACCAGGACGAAGAGCGGATCGCCTACGTGTTCTTCGCCACCCGCAACCACCTCCAGAGCTTCTCCCTTCCCTCGGCCACCTTCGCAGTCACCGAAGAGTCGCCTGGCGACCTCGGCTATGGCTTCAAGGTCCCGGCCTACCCGGGCAACCATGCCATGTACGCCATTGCCGGGCTCTTCAACACCATCACCAGCACCTTCCACGGCTATGCCTTTGGCGCCGTCCAAGGCGTCGCCGTCTATCCCGGGCAGGCAACCGAGTCGGTGATCATCCCCATGGAGAAGCCGCTGGACCAGGCACTCGTGCTGTCGGTGAGCCCCCCGCCCCCAGGACCCAAAGGGCCCGATCGCCTGAACGCTGCAGTGGCCCTCGAGATCGCCCAGAGTGCCTTCGCTATCCTCCCGGAGACTCACAAGACACCGCTGATCCCACTGGGTGGCCCGGTGGTCTTCGTTGGCCTGCCACCCCTGGACGGCTATCTCACCGGCGCGCGCTACATCACGAGCGCCCAGGCGGTGACCGGTCCCTCGCTTTCGGCCCCCATGTCAGTGGTCGGCTCGGTGGGCACCACCACCACCAGCATTCCGGTGAACGTCTCAGGCTTCGTAGCGGTGCCCGAGCTTGTGACCCCGGCGGTCAACGGGGCCTGGAATGGCACGAACTTGGCCGTGAACTTCCCTTCCGGTGCCTTTCCCCCTGATCTCACGGTCTATGAGATCGTAGGCGGGGGAGGGCTGGTGCGCTGGATCGTCGCAGTGCCCCAAGCAAACCATGCCATCGAGCTGCCGGACCTGTCTGGGCTGCAAGATGCCGGGATACCGAGCGGACCGCTCGTCATCGGCGTCTATGGTGCACGGTTTGATGACTTCGACTATGGCGATATCGGATACAGCCACCTGCGTCCCGGGGGCATGGACGCCTACGCCCTGGACTACTTCAACGCCCACCTATGAGCCGCTCACCTGCACGGCCCCTAGTGCCGCACCGCCCGAGTTGGTCGCTGGCTCTCGCCGGTCGCCTCCCCTTATTGGCCCGTCTCGGGGTGGCCTACGGCGTGCTCCTGGCAGGCGCGAGCTGCGAGTTCGACCTGGGAACCCGTTGGCTTGCACCAGAGCCAAAACCACCGGTTGTGCCGATTTGCGAGCTCGGCGACGAGCGCTGCACCGTGGCTCTCGAGCGGTGCGAAGCGGGCGATGACGGTGCCCTGTGGGTGGTGATCGACGACTGCCCCGCCCAAGGCCTGGTCTGCGCTCCGACCCTGCTGGAGTGCACCGAATGCTTGCCCGACCAGCGCTTCTGCGACGGCATGCAGGTGATGCTCTGCGACAGCCAGGGCGGGAGCGCCAGCCTCGTGGAAACCTGCGACGCCTCGATCGGCGAGGCCTGTCGTAGCGGCGGCTGCCCCAACCTGTGCGCCCGCGCCCAAGAGGAGAAGAGCAACGTGGGCTGCGAGTATTGGGCCGTCGACCTAGACAACGCGATGATCAGCGAGTCGAAGAACGCTGCGGGGCAGCAGTTTGCAGTGGTGATCTCGAACCCTCAGCCCGACGTGGGGGTCGATGTGCAGATCTACCAGGACGACGGCCAGCCAGGTGACGCGCCAGCGCCCCTCGAGATCGCCGAGGTCACCATCGCGCCGCTCAACTTGCGGGTGTTCAAACTGGGCCCCCGGGAAGTCGACGGCAGCCCAGAGGGAGAATTCAACACCGGGTCCCATACGGCCCACAGTCGGGCGGCCTACAAGATCACCAGCGACTTTCCCGTCGTGGCCTACCAGTTCAACCCGCTGGAGAACGTCAACGTTTTCTCCAACGACGCCTCGCTGCTCAAACCCCGAGAGGCACTGACCTTCAGCACCACTGGGCCAACGCTGTCTTACGTGGTCGCAGGTTGGCCTCAAACCATCGCGGCCACCGACAATCCGAACACCAATTTCAGCGCAGCCCATCCCATCAATCTCAGGGTGTTCTTGACCATCGTGGGCACCCAACCGGACACCCAGATTATCGTCGAGCCCACCACCAAGATCATGGGCGGCGGAGGGATCCCGGAGACCAAGGCTGGCAGCAAGCTCGCGATGACCATCGACGCCTTCGATGTCGTCAACCTCGAGACCCCTGATCTGAACGCCTTTGCGGCCGATTTCACCGGCTCCACCATCGAGGCGGACAAGCCGATCGCCGTCTTCGTCGGTAGCGAAGCATCTGACGCACCGCAGTTTTCCGACTTGAAGGAACGGCGTTGTTGCGCCGATCACCTGGAGGAACAGCTCGATCCAGTGCGCACCGCCGGCAAGAAGTTCGCGCTGGCTCACTCACCTAGCCGGTCGCGGACGGTGCTCGAAGCGGGCGGCGATCTCGGCGTGGCATTAGAGCCAGAGTTCTTCCGCTTCGTGTCCACCATTCGTTATGCCTCGACGGTCATCACGACCACCCTGCCCGCGCCAGACGACACCTTCGAGCTCCATGGTCTCGGGGACTGGCACGAGGTGAGCACCACTCGAGATTTCCTCGCCGAAAGCGACCAGCCCATTCACGTCATCCAGGTGATGGCCAGCCAGGACGCAGCCAATGTGCCCCGCGGCTTGCCTGGCGGCGACCCGAGCTTGGTCGTGGTTCCGCCTCGAGAGCAGTACCGCAACGACTACGTCTTCCTGACGCCGGACAAATACGCCTTCGACTTCGTGACCATCGTGGCCCCACCAGAGGCGACGGTCGTCCTCGACGAGGTCGCGCTGGACGGCCAGCTATGCATCATCACTCCGACCGACGGGCTGACCGAAGAAGAGCGGGGGGACCAACCCCTCGAGCTCATCACCTACACCTGCCAGCTCAGCTTCGCGACCATCGAAGTCGCCACCGGCATCGTCTTACCAGGCCAACAGAACGATGGGGTGCATCGGCTCACGTCGAGCTACCCGCTCGGCGTGACCGTCTTCGGCTTCGACGCCTACGTGAGCTACGCCTACGCGGCGGGCACCGAGCTCCGTGAAATCGCACCGCCCCGGTAGCTAGTTTCCGGCCGGAAACTAGTCAGGCGAAGTCCTTCTCTTCCCGCTCCTGCTCTTCCTTACACTTGATGCACCGCGGCGCCTCGGGCCGTGCCTCGAGGCGCTTGATGCTGATCGGCTGCTCGCAGTCTTCGCACAGACCGAAGGTCCCCGCGTCAATCTTCGCAAGAGCCTTTTGAATCTTCTTCAGGAACGTCTTCTCTCGTCCCCGCAGACGAAATGTGAACGACTGAAGGTACTCGGTCGACGCCAGGTCCATCTCATCGGGGAGCTCGTTCGAGTCGAGCGCCATGTCCTCGTTGAGCGTCTGTCGGGCGCGGCGAATAATATCGTCGCGCTTCCCCTCCAGCAGCGTGCGAAACTTCTTTAGCTGCGTCTTGTTCATGCTCCGTACCGATCCTGGGCGAGCCCTCTCTTGCTTCGTCCGCGCCGACATCCCCAAGGATGCCCATCAAACGAACGAAGGGCGCAGCATTAAAGGCAACGCCTTCTTGCTCGTCAAGTGGGAACTCACGCGCTTCGGTCGCGCCACAAAAAGCACTACAATATCCAAGTGTTGGCCGGCCACCTCCAGCGCTATTTGACGTCCTGCCGGTGGAGTGGTCTCTGAACGACATCATGACCGAGGCAGATCGGACGGCGATAACGCCAAAGCCAAGGGACGCGGCCACGCTGCTAGTGCTGCGCCAGAGCGCATCCCCTGAGGCTGGAGCAGCTGGCAACTCGCTAGAAGTGTTCTGCGTGCGTCGTCATGCGCGCAGTGCATTTCTTGGCGGCGTGGTCGTGTTTCCCGGGGGGAAACTGGATCCAGCGGACGGTGATCAACCCATGAGAGCCTTGTGCAACGGGTTGCATCACCGTGCCGCAAGTTTCGCCGAGTCGCGGGAGCACGCCCTGGCGCTAGCCGCCTGTGCCTGCCGGGAGTCATTGGAAGAGGCCGGCCTACTGCCGTGCCAACCGCCGATATCGGCGGCGGAGGCGGCCGCCATACGTGCTGGGCTGTCAGACGCGGGCGATGACACTGAAAACGATGACGCTGCATTCCCAGAGCTGGTCGCTGCAGCTGACGTGCGCCTCGACACCGCCGCGCTCGTTCCTTTCGCACGGTGGATCACGCCAGCGGGAGAAGGGCGCCGCTACGACGCACGGTTCTTCATGACCATGTTGCCTGCCGGCCAAAGGGGGCGGCACGACGACCACGAAGCCATCGCCAGCATCTGGGCGTCCCCGAGTCGACTGTTGGACGCCTACGCCGCTGGGGATCTGTTTCTCGCCCCACCGACGATCCGCAGCCTGACGATTCTCAGTGACTGCACCGATGTCGATACGGCGCTCGCCCGCTGCGCCGACCAGTCGCTAGAGCCGGTCTGCCCCGAGTTCGTGGCAGGCGATCCGCCGATGCTCACACTGCCTGGTGATCCTCGACATTCGGTCCCCGAGCGTCGCGTCGCCGGGCCGACGCGCTTCGTCATGCGGGACGGGCTATTTGTGGCTGAGGATCCGCCGTGAGCAGCGAGCCATTGTGGTGGACTCGCAACTCACCACACCAGGTCTGAAGTAGGCGCGATGCAGCCGCGCATCGCCTTCGCAGGCCCATAGCGGGCATCGTCGTGGGCGCGCGTGGCAGTGGGTTGCGGCAGAGGCGGAGGCGGAAGCAGAGGCAGAAGCAGAGGCAGAGGCAGCGGCAGCGTCGGACTCAGACGCGGACTCGGGGACATCCCCCCCAGAAAGCCTACCGGTGCCCTTCCCGATAGGCGCGAATGGCGTTGACGACGCCATCGGCAAGCTTCTGCCGGTAGTCGGCGGTGGTCAGCCGAGCTTCGTCGTCAGGATTGGAGATGAAGGACGTCTCGAACAGGACCGCGGGCATGTCTGCCCCTAGCAATACGAAGAAACCCGCCGTCTTGACGCCATGGTCTGTCGTCCTTGGGTAGCGTCCCTGCATCGACGCCATGGTGGACTTGCGAAGGAGCTCGGCGAAGAGACGGGAGCGAGAGGTGACGTCTGCCACGTTGAGGCCCGCAGCGATGCTTGCCAGTTGAGCATTCAGCGCACCGGGGTCGCTCGGCCGCACCTTGAGACCACCGAGGTTCTCGCGCGCAGCCACCTGCATGGATCGCTTGTCGAGCTCTCGTGATGGATCGAGGAAGAAGACCTCAACACCGTGGGCCTGCCCGTTCTCGGTGGCGTTGCAATGGATGGAGACGAACAGGTCGGCTCCGAAGCCGTTAGCGCGGGCGGTGCGTTCCTCGAGCGGCACGTAGGTATCGGTGTCTCGCGTGAGCATGGTCTCTATGCCCAGATCAGCAGCCAGCGTAGGGGCGGCGCGGTGAGCGATGTCGAGGACTACGTCCTTTTCCCGCAAGCCGGTGGGGCCAATAGCGCCGGCGTCCCAGCCACCGTGACCCGGGTCGAGGGCCACGCGACGAACGAGTCGCTTGCCGCTCTTGGCGGTGGCCGCAGCAGTCGCCGGTGCCCTGGTGCTCAGATCGATGACCACTCGAAACGGATCGGGAATGTAGAAGATGCGTCGGTAGGCCGACTCAGATAAATCCAACACCACCCGAGTGCCGGTCTTGCGTACACCGAGCCGCACCCCTTCGATGAGCCCGGTGCTCTCCAGAGACTTCTTGGGACCTTTGATCTTGACGTTGAGCAGGTCAACGTAGACTCGGTAGCCCCGTCCCGCGGCCGCGTCCGGAGCGAGGAGCCCGACCTCGTAACGCACCGGGGCGCTCAGCGACAGAACGACGCGACCGCCGAGCTTCCAGCTGTAGGGTTGCACCGCCGTGAGCTTGGCTGGCTTGTCCTTGATCATCGCCGGTGCTGGCAGCACGACGATCTCGCCGCTAACGGACGGCGAAGGCAGGCCACCGTCCAGACTCGGGGCACCAGACCCGGCAGGTGCCGAACTCGGCGGCGCGGCCGTCTGGTTCTTATGAGCCGCCGCCGCTGCTGCCCCCGCCTGCTCCAAGGTATCCCATGCCAGCCCCGATGGCCGATAGGCCTCACCGCCGGTGAGCATTCGCTCGAGGCGCTCGAGGCAGGGCTTGCGCTGCTCGGCGCCATCCTCATGGACAGACTGGCGACGCAAAGCCAGATAGGCCTCGCGATATCCCTCGCTGCCATCCAGGGCCAGCTCACCAAGCAACCGGGCGCGCTGCACGTCGGCCTCACAGGACTGGACCTGGCCGGCGGTGGTCTCCACCACGTTGCCGTAGAGCTCGATGGCCTCGCGGGCATCGGTGCCCGAACGGTCGAAACGCCAGACACGCTCTCGGAGCCGCGCCGCGAGCATCGTCAAACGCGCCGCCTCCGCCTGATCGCTCGTGCGCGACGCAGCGATGCTCAACCGGTCGGTAAGCGCCACCGCCTCGGCGCGTACCGGGAGGGTGGCTGAGGGGACCAGCAGCGCCTCAGCCTGAGCAGTATCGCTCTGCCCACCGTCGATCGACAGGCTCGGCACGGTGGTCGGAGGGTCGTCCTGGCCACAACCAGCGACGGGCGCCGTGCCGACCAGCAGCATCGCCAGAAGCGCTGTGAGAACTGACGGCGATGGCCGACGAAGGCACCACCGCCAGACACGGCCGACCGTTCGGTCAGAGGCCGAGGCCGAGACAGGGACAGAGGCAGGGACAGAGGCAGAGTGCAACACGAATAGCGCGCCTCCCGAGCGGGACGAGAGCCTGATGACTGTAGCTCGCTGGCCGCGCCAAAAACAGTTTCCGGCGTGCGTGACCCGTGGTTATCAGGGTGCTACCTTTTCTTGGGGATCCCGCACCGATGACCACGACGCAGAATCTCAGTCCCAAGCAACTCGACGACATCGCCGCCGCCATCCAGCCGACCTGGGCGGAGTATTTCGCCGATATCGAGCTGGTCGAGCCGGCCGCGGCTGCCGCCGTGCCGAGCCCCTCGGCGGCCAGAGCGGTGCAGGCGGTCGACGCCGCCTCGCCAGCAGCGAAGCGCTCGCCACGACCTGGGCAACCTCAGAAGTCCCAGCGCCGCCGGGCACCAGCAGACCAACCCGCCGAATCGGTGCGCCTCCCCACCGAGAACAGCGCCTGGCCTAAACTGGCCATGGGATTGGTGGCCATCGCCGCAGTGATTGCCGTTGTCTTCTGGCTACGGTCAGGCGGTGATCCGGTGGACGAAACCGCTGCCCCTCGACCAGACACTAAGAAGGCGACGACACCGCCGGTCGCGGCCACCCCCACAGAGCCGCCAAAGGTGAGCACGGCGGAGCCCAAGGCTGGGCAGCCCGAGGAGCCCAAGGCTGAGCAGCCCGAGGAGCCTGACGGGGTGGACGAGAAGCCCGAGCCCCCGCCAGAGCCAGCTACCCCCCCGAAACCAACGACAATACCAAAGCCGCGCCCGAAGGCTCCCCCAACGGCCCCGCCGAAGACCAAGCCGAAGAGCGGAAACATCGTCCGAGACGTGCCTTTCTAGGCCATTCCCGCTGATTATCGATTATCTTCGGCCCCGGGGTGTGGTGCATCCGCACGATGCCGTGTTTCTGCGAAGGCGAATGAGGACGCGATGAAAACTCGACCGTGTGCCCTGATTGCGTTGGCCTTGTTGACTGGGCCTGCATTGCTTACTGACATCGGCGTGCCGGCGGGGCCGTTGGCGCCCAGGCTCGCCCACGCTCAAGACAACGTCACCAAGCTAGCTCGCGAGAAGTTCATCGAAGGCGTCGAGGCCTACGACAAGGGCCGTTTCGAGCAGGCACGGGCGCTGTTCTTGCAGGCCTACGCACTCAAGCGCCATCCGGCCGTGCTGCTCAATCTCGGACAGAGTGAGCTCAAGGCGGGCTACGTCGAGGTGGGCGGCAACCACCTGCAGCAGTTCATCCGTCAGCACAAGACCGCCACCGCTGAGCAGAAGCAGTCCGCCAAAACGGGCGCCACCGAAGCTCAGAAGCGAACCGGCTTTGCCATCGTCATCGTCGACGCTGACGGCGCGGACGTGACCATCGACGGCCAAGCAGTGGGTAAGGCACCGCTGCTCGACCCGTACTTTGTGAAGCCAGGCACCCACGAAGCCACAGCGACTCTCCGCGGCAAGACGGTGAAGGCTAGCTTCACTGCCAAGCGCGGCGTGGCCGTGCCGGTGACGCTCAACCTGGGCATGGCAGGAGTCGCCCCGACGCCGACACCGATCCCGATCCCGACCCCGACCCCGACGCCCACCACCTCGCCGCCGGCCCCTGGCTATCCGCCGCCCGGTCCCATTGCGCCGACTCCCATGCCACCGCCGGGCTCGGGCATGCCTCCTGCTGACACAGGCCCCGACACCGGGCGCGAGAACTTCTTCAAATGGTACACCCACAAGCCGGTAGCCTGGGTTCTCACCGGGGTGACCGGCGTCGGCCTAGTCGGGTCTATTGCCTTCGGCGCCGCTGCCGCCGGCGCAGCCTCCTCGGCTGACGACGTGACCGCCCAAATTGAGGGCGAGGTCGCCACCGAAGATAACTTGGGGCCTGAGTACTACTCCAGCGACGGCCAAGCCCAACCATGCGGCAGTCTCGACAATCCGGACTCTGCCCATCCCTACTATCGCGATGCCTGCAACACTTTACGGGATAACCTGGACGCCCGGGATGCTGACATGATTGGCATGGGTGTCTTCATCGGTGTGGGCGTGGCAGCAGCCGCTGGCGTCTTCGTGTACTACTTCATCGACACCAACAAGAAGAGCACGAACACGGCCTCCCGCTCGCCCATCGTAGTGTCGCCGATCATCACGCCGGACCACCAAGGCGTGGGCCTGCTCGGTACCTTCTAGCCTCTCTCCAAGCAGGCTCCTGCGGCTACCCTTTGGGGACGGCCCCCCCGCGTGCACGGTCCTCTGCGCTTACCCTTCGGGG
>JAUVCD010001114.1 GCA_030590865.1 Myxococcales bacterium
GAGCAGGGGCATCGTGACCACTTTCCCCTGAGATTTCCGACCCGTTCCTACTAGATCCGACAAGATCGGACTCGACTTGGGGGGTCTGAAGACGGCTTCGATTCCCGGCGCCCCCACCACTTACTCGGCTGATAACGCAGAGAGTTTTCTTGTTAATAACGTTGCGATTGCGGCCAGTCACCTCAAGGGGGTGTTTTGCTTCCGTGGCCGGCGCCAGATCGGCTCTCCGAACCTGCCCCGCGGATTTGGAGATGGGATGCGGGCGGCGACAACCGGCGTGTTTGCGCCACCAGCGAGTGTTGAAGCCGCGCGGGCCGGTTTTTGCGTGAAGTTGTCTGGTGGCGGGCCGGGCGGCCACGATTTTTGGGGACAGCTATGCCGTCAGGCGCAGCGGTCGAAAGGTAGGTGACCCTGGCGCGGGGGCGCGATCCGGGGCGGCTCTTCGGCCAGGCCTCGAGCACGGAGGATCTCACGGATGGCGTCTCGCTCCATGATCGCGGCGATGAACCTCATGCGCGCCCCGCATTTCGGGCAACGCAGAATGTCTATCTGAAATGCTCGCTTGAGGAGATCAGCCCAACACAGTCTCTGCCGATCAGATCTCCTACCCTCCTCGGCGCGAGCTGCGCTTGGGCCGGTTCCTGTTGCGCGCGGGAACGACGAAATCTCGCCACGAGGCACAGGGGGCCAGGATGCCGTGATACCTGGTCTGATTGTCTCGCGGGCGCGCGATGAGCGGTACGAGTTTCGCCAGCAACTCGAGATGTGAAAACACCACCGCCGTAGTTCCGTCAGACCAAGGCCTCTTGAGTTTGTAGGCTACGTGGCTCTCATCGATCTCGACCAAGCGGTCATTGGCGACAGCAGGTCTGGCGACATATCTGAAGAGCTTCTCGAGCCTTTTTCGTTGATGTGCCCTGACCCGAACATTCGCCTCGAGGTTGAAGCCACGAACGCTCGCGCATCGGCTGCGAGCCAGCGGTGGCTCATCTCGCGCCTTTGTCGGGTCACCGAGACGGGCGAGCGGCTCGAGCGCGTTGGCTCCCCAGGCGTGTCTGTTTGCCAGAGACATCGCCGCACACCGCGCAAGGAGTGGCTCGTCGTCGGCCAGGGCGTCGTAGTTGACCCCCTCGTCGAGCTCACCGTGACCCGTATTCACCAGGACGGCTTCGATTCGCCTGGCGATGCGATCGACGAGGTCGGCAACTTCTTCGTCGGTCGGTGTGTCCAGAGCGAAGAAGACGGGACGGTTCGAGTCGTCCTGCACGTAGACTCCATCGAGGGCGACGGTATGGAGGTGGGGGTTCAGCGCGAGGTTTGACGAGAATCGCTGGATGAAGGTCACGAACCCCGATTGGGCTTGGCGGACACTCTGCAATCCAAGTGCCGTCTTGGCGCGGCGCCGGTAACTCTTGTGAACCTCATTGAGGAACAGACCGAGAACCCGCGAGCAGAGCTTGGAGTCATACGCCAAGAGATATCGGAGCCGATAGGGAAACGTAATCACCCATTGGCGCACCGGAGCATCAGGGATCACATTGTCCACGAGGTGAGCGGCGACCTCGTTCATTCTCTTGGCGGCGCACGATGGACATATCCGC
>JAUVCD010000719.1 GCA_030590865.1 Myxococcales bacterium
CGGGACTTGAAGCCTGAGAACATCTTCATCGTCCAGAACATGGACGAAGAAGTCGTCAAGGTGCTCGACTTTGGCATCGCCAAGCAGAATGTGGCCAGCGACGACACCAACTCGGTAGATACCAAGACCGGATCGGTCATCGGCACGCCGCGCTACATGAGCCCCGAGCAGGCCCGCGGCAAAACGCTCGATTGGCGGAGCGATTTGTGGGCGCTGGCCATCATGGCCTACCGGTGCCACGTAGGGCAGCTCCCCTTCGAAGGCTCGGCGCTAGGCGAGCTCATCATGCAGATCTGTAGTGAGCCGCTGCCGGTGCCCTCCGACCACGGCAACGTGGTCGAGGGATTCGACGAGTGGTTCGCCAAGGCCGCGAATCGCAACTTGGATGAACGTTTTCAGACAGCCCGAGAGCTGGCCACCGCCCTGGCCGTAGTGCTCGTCGGCGCCAGTGCCACCGACCCCAGCGGGCGCGGACTGAGCACCTTGGAGCGCTACAGTATCGTGGGAACGAGTGACACCGGTGACTCTGGGGTGGCCAGCGGGTTGGGACGGACCATCCAGAGCATGCGCCCTGCAGGACGACGCAACGGGCTCTTGATGGCAGGCGGAGTGGTCGTTGCAGCGATCGCATCCTATGCCCTGTGGCCCTCCGGCGCCCCCCCCGAGGCGCCGGCCCCAGCCCAGACCAGCACTGCGGTTGAGACGACCCGCGCCGCACCGAGCACCACGACGACGAGCACCGCCACCTACGAGTCTCCTGGGGCCGAGCTGAGCTATGCCGTTCAACTCACCATCGTGCCCCCAGAGGCGCGAGTGTCAGTTGGAGGCGCCCGAGTCGGCACCGACAAGGGTGTGCTCACCATCCAGGGGCAGCTCGGAGGTGTCTATGACGTGGAGGTGTCCCACGATGGTAGGTCACGCACCGTGAGTGTGGCCATCACCGAAGAAGGGCCCCGACCGGAGGTCATCGAGCTCGAGCCCGCCGGTAAATGAGCTCGACCGACGTTGAGCTTCGAGAATCGCTCACGCGAGAAGAGGTGCGATGACGGACTCTGCCATCGAGGCAACTGATCTCAGCTACGCCTACGGCGAGCTGTTGGCCGTCAAAGACGTCAGCTTCGACGTGGTGGCTGGTGAGATCCTGGGCTTCTTAGGTCCAAACGGCGCCGGCAAGTCCACCACCATCAAGATGCTCACCGGACAGCTCACGCCCCAGTCGGGACAGGCGCGCATTCTGGGCATGGATGTGACCAAGGACGGCAGCGCAATCCAGGCACGCATCGGCGTGTGCTTCGAGGAGAAGAACCTCTATTTGAATATGACCGCCCAGGAGAACCTGCATTTTTTCGCCCGACTCTTCGGGATCCACAAGCCTGACGTCGATGGGCTGCTCGACCGAGTTGGCCTGGCCGACCGCAGCGGGGACCGGGTCAGCAGTTTCTCGAAAGGCATGCGTCAGCGGCTGATGATGGCCCGGGCGCTGGTCAACCAGCCTGACGTGCTGTTCCTCGACGAGCCGACCGATGGGCTCGACCCGGTGTCGAGCCAGGCCGTCCGCAGGCTGATCAAGAAAGAAGCGGAACGCGGGGCGGCAGTGCTCTTGACGACTCACGACATGCATGAGGCCGACGAGCTGTCCGATCGAGTCGCCTTCATCAACGAAGGGCGATTGCATGCCATCGACACGCCCGACAGCCTCAAGCTCGAGCACGGCAAGCGGTCGGTGAAGGTGCGGCTGCGGGAGGGCGACGACGTGGTCGAGCAAACCGTCGAGCTCGATGCTCCCGATGCCGGGGAGAAGCTCAAGGCCGCCGTCAGTACCGAGGGGTTGATGACCATCCACACCGAGGAGGCGACGCTGGAGAACATCTTCATCCAGATGACGGGCCGAGGGCTCCAAGAGTGAGCCAAAGACCGTCACGGGCCGCCATCATCTGGGCCATCGTGCTCAAGGATTTGCGCGAGTTCTCCCGGGATCGGTTGTGGATCATCCTGACGCCGCTATCGCTAGCCAGCCTGATCGCGATCTTCTGGCTGCTGCCGGCGACGGTCGACGAGTCGGTCACCCTGGGGCTCCACCCGGCTCCGATGGGCCACCTCTTTCAAACCTTGGTGGGCGACGGCGAGGGTGAGGCGCGGGCCTTGAAGGTGGTGGCGTTCACCGATGAGAAGCGCCTGGCCGCTGCGGTGGCCGGCGAGCTCGAGGAGAACGACGCACAAGAGGTCGCTATCGGCATCGCTTTCCCTGACGACTTCGTCGGTGCGGTGCAGTCCGGCAAACCCACCACCGTGACGGTCTACGTCAACGCGGCCGTTCCCGAGGAGATCCGCCGCGCGGTGACCAGCGGGGTCCGAGAGCTGGCCTATGGGCTGCAGGCTGCCATGGCCTTGAAAAACCCGGTCGATGCCTTGCCGGTCACCTTGCCCGCTGCAGAGACCATCGTGGTGGGCGAGGATCGCATCGGTGCCCAGGTCCCGCTGCGCGAGAAGCTGCGACCCCTGATGGCGATCATCATGCTCGTCATCGAGGCGATGGCGCTGGCCGGCTTGGTCGCGGTGGAGATCGAGCGACGGACGGTGACGGCCTTGCTGGTCACCCCGGCTACAACCGGTGACGTCCTCGCCGCCAAAGGCATCACCGGAGCGGTGCTGGGGTCGAGCCAGGCGCTTGTCTTCCTGCTGGCCACCCGCAGCTTCGGATCTCACTGGTGGCTAGTGCTGATCCTGGTGGTGCTGGGCGCGGCCATGATGTCGGCGGTAGGCATGATCGCAGGCTCGGCGGGCAAGGACTTCATGAGCACCTTGTTCGGCAGCATCATCTTCATCGTGCCGCTGGTGATCCCGGCCTTTGCGACGCTCTTCCCCGGCGGCACCTCGACTTGGATTCAGTGGCTGCCCTCTCATGGGCTCGTCGCCGCGATGGTCGACGTCGTGGGCTACGGTCGGGGCGTGTCCGAGGTGGCCTGGCACCTCGGCACGACGATCGGCTGGGTGGTGGTGCTCTTCGCCACGGCGTGGCTCATTCTCAAGCGGCGAGTGGTGGCGCTATGAGCATCAGCCGGACGTTGTCCCTAATCGGCAAGGACCTCCGGATGGGCCCGCGGTCTCCGGTTTTCGTCTTTGCCCTGCTGATGCCCATCCTGATCACCTTCCTGATGCAGGTGGTGTTCCTGACCCTCTTCGACCCCAAGCCGCGCCTGGGCATCGCCGACCTCGGTCACAGCGAGATCACCCGCTCGGTCGCCCAGATGGAGGGAATTGAGCTCGTCAGTGCCCGCACCGCAACCGAGCTCCGTCTGCTGGTTGAACGCCACGACGTGGACGCAGGACTGGTGCTCGCGGCAGGCTTTGATGAGGCGGTGCGCTCGGGCAAGCGACCTGAGCTACCGCTCTACGTGTCCGGTGAGAGCCTGGCCTCGAGCCGTATTCTGCTCGCCATCACGGCTATCGACTTGGTGCGGGAGGTCGAAAGGCGGACCGCTCCTGTCGAGGTGACCCTCGAGCCTGTTGGTGACGCCCAGATCCTACCGGTCACCGAGATCATCGTGGTGAGCTTGGTCATGTTCGTGCTGCTGATGACGGGTATGTTCGCGCCAGCATTCATGTTGGTAGAGGAACGAGAGCGTCACACGCTGGAGGCCATTTTGGTGACACCGGTCACCATGGCCGAGGTGCTGCTCTCCAAGGCATTGCTCGGCTTCATCATGGCCATCGTCATGGCCCTCTTGACCTTAATCCTGAACCGTTCACTGACCGCCGAACCGCTGGCCCTGCTCGCCACGCTGGCCGTGGCAGCCATCATGTGCTGCGAAATCGGCTTGATCTACGCCACCACCGCCAAGGATGCCAAGACCCTCTACTCGCTGACCAAGACGCTGAACATCTTCATCATCGGCCCGCTGTTCTTCTATTTCTTCCCCTCCTGGCCTCAGTGGATCGCCAAACTGTTTCCTACCTATTGGTTCATCAACCCGCTCTACGAGATCGCCACCCACGGCGCCTCACTCGCTGACATTGGGCCCGAGCTCGCCGTCGCCCTGGGGATCTGTGCCGTCTTGGTGGTGCCCATCAGCCTGCTAGGGCGCCGACTGCAGGTGAAACTGGCAGCGGGGTAGCGGACGCGCGAGATCGCAGCGCCTCTAGGGCCGGAGTACTAGCAGTCCGGCACAGGCGAATCGACCGGTCAGTCACGCCGCGGGGTGCTTCGGCGGCCGAATGTAATCCGGGAGGTCGGACCGAGCTCTTTCCGCGCCTGGCGAAACCAAACACCCAGGTGACGCGGGTGCCGGTTGCGGTTCCAGGTCGCCACAACGCGCGGTGAGAGCCAGTTGCTGGCGGGCGCAGTCGCCAACTCACCCGCCCCAACAGACGGAGCGCCGTGCGCGCTTCGCAGCGTTCGTCCAAGCGCCCGTCACGCTGCTTGCTACGCCACGGGATCGTGGAAACGTCCCAGGCGCAAGCAGCGCGCCGGGCGCGGCGCAGGCGAAGACCGAAAGCACCGGCCGAGCCGCACCGGTTGCCGCGAAGGGTCCCACCGGAGGGATCGCGCAGCCACGATTGCTGCGCGGCAAG
>JAUVCD010000548.1 GCA_030590865.1 Myxococcales bacterium
ATAGACAAGGAGAAATTATCGACAATATTATCACAGCTGGCAAAGGCTAGACTAAAAAATACAAGAACATATTTATCCAAATATGTTCTTTTTTATTACGATTCAGTCGACGGGCCGGCCACTGAGGATTACCCATCGGACGAGCCGCTCTATTTCCGCGGCACGCCCTCCTACATGAGCCCAGAGCAAGCGGACGGGTTGCAGCCCACTGCCGCCAGCGATGTGTTCTCTTTCGGCTTGGTGCTCTACGAAATGCTCACCGGCTGCCGCGCTCGCAGACGACGCTCGTTGCCCAAGGCGATGCACGAGGTTCGGCATGAGCGGCTCGCACCTTTGGCCCGCAAAGTTCCCAAGCCGTTTCGCCAAGTCTTGGCTGCCTGCCTCAGGCGCAACCCCGAAGGGCGACCCACGATGGGCGATTTGGTGGGGGCATTTGGCGGCCCGTCGCGAGTCCCGGCGAGCACGCTTGCCCCGTCAGGTTAGCCCCCGTTGCGCTGCTCGTCGGCCCGATCAGATGTCGTCGGGGATCAGGACGCTGCCGGCCACCTTGGGCGTCTTGGGCCGAGGCCCGGTGGGCCGTGGTGGTTTGGGAGTGGCGCTAGCGGATGTGGCCGGCTCAGCGGTGTCGTCGCCGCCGGCTCCCTTGCCGCCGGCTCCCTTGCCGCCCGCCCCTGCACCGCCCGCCCCTTGTCCCGGGGCCTGGCCGGCGTCGAGTGAATCGTCGCTTGCTATGGGCGCGGCCACCGACTCGGTGATCGTCGAGGCGGCCGGTGGCGAGGCGAGCTTCGAAGGGGTCGCCCCCGTCTGGCCGGTAGTGGCCGGTCCAGGCGATCCTGGTTGTGTTTCGTCGCCGCCGCCGAACCCCAGGTAAGCGACCAGCGCGACCGCCGCGGCTCCCGCCAGGCCATAGAGCCAGAGCGGCTTCTGTTTGGCCGGCTCGGGCATGGAGATCCGCGGCGCGTTGGCGCCGGCGGTCACGTCGGTTCGTGAGACGTCCTCTTCGCTGATGCCCCATGCTTCGATGGGCGGTGTCGGCCCGTCAGGCAGGGCGTCCGGTGGCGCCGGGTGGATCGACATGGGCCGCTCCAGGTCGGCGATGCTCGTCGATTTCGGCGCCTGCTCCACGGTCTTGACGACCACGTCAACCTGGGCGAGCTTGTCGGCTGCTACCTCCCGCACCCACTCACCGACCTGGCGGTGGGAGGCCAGCCCGCCGAGCGCCTCGAGCGCTTCGGCCATGCGCTCAGCGGTGGCCCAGCGTTTCTGCGGGTTACGCTCGAGTCCTCGCAGCACGATGGAATCGTATTTCTTGGTGAGCCCGGGCTGCATTGCGCTCGGCGCCTTGATCTCCTCGTTGAGGATCTTCATCGAGATCTCGGCGACGCTCTTGGCTTTGAACAGCTTCCTCCCAGCCAGGGCGCTCCACAGCACGCCGGCGGCGCTGAACACGTCCGACTGCCGGTTGAGCGAGTCCCCGAGCACCTGCTCCGGGGTGAGGTAAGAGAGCTTCCCCTTGACCTGACCGGCCACCGTCTTGGTGTGTCGCCCCAGCGCGCTGGCAATTCCAAAGTCGATCAGCCGGGCGTAGCCGTCGATGCCCACCAAGATGTTCTCAGGCGAGACGTCGCGGTGGATCACGCAGAGCGACTCGCCGTGCTCGTCCTTGGCCTCGTGAGCCGCGTGCAGCCCATAAAGCACGCCGGTCATGACGCGCAGCGCCATGTTCACCGGGATGCCCTTCTTCCGCTTCCGCATCTGCTTCATCAAATGGGAGAGCGTGACGCCCTCGATATATTCCATGACGATGAACAGCTCGCCGCCCTCTTCCACCAGATCGATGGTGGGCATCACGTTGGGGTGACGGATGCGGGCCACCACCCGGGCCTCGTCGAGGAACATCTTCACGAACTCTTGATCCCGCGCGTATTGCGGGTGCAGGGCCTTGACGGCCACGGTCTTGACGAAGCCGCCAGCGCCGATCCACCGTCCCAGATGAATGGTGGCCATTCCGCCGTGGGCTATCTCGGTGAACAGCTCGCAGCGGCCTATCTTGCGGCGGGGGGCCGAATGTTGGGCCGGCGGTACGGCTACCTTTGGGTCCGAGTCGACGGCGCTGTCCTTGGACGGTGGCGGATCGCCGGAGGCTCCGGGCTGGGAATCAGGCGGCGGACTATCCGTTTCGGGAGGTTCCGGCGGTTCGGTTGGCGTCGCCGACGAGCTCACGCCCCCTGGCGGGTCTTGGGGTATCAGCGGAGCGGTCGGGATCTTGGGAGGCATCACCCCATCCCGCGGGTTCGGCGGATGTGAGGTGCCCGGAAGTGCCCGGCGAGACGGGCTCGACGTCCCTTTCCTGCTGGGCGATGAGCCCACCGCAGGCCGTGGCAGAGGCTTTCCCGCTCCCAGCTTGGGGCGGGGCACGTTTGCCGGTTTCCCCTTGTCCTCACTCATCCGAATCGGGCCGATCTCATTCCCCGAATATACTATTCGGTCTTCTCGCCACGGTCGACCTCTCGGCGCAAGTCAGCACCTGCTGACGCGGTCGCCGGCCGGCCAAGATGGTCGCACCCCTTGACCGCTGGCAGCCGTGTTGTGACCATGACGCCCCGATGCTGCACTGTTTCGCCAGCACGCTCCGGCTCGTTGGAGTCCTGCCATGCGTTTGACGGTATACGGCACCCGCGGCTCCTACCCTGTTTGCCGCGCCGGCTACAACCGCTTCGGCGGCAATACCACCTGCCTTTATCTGCGATCGGGGCAAGACCAGATCATCATCGACGGCGGGAGTGGGTTGCTGCCGCTAGGTGACCGTTTGGCCCGAGACTGTGATGCCCGCCATCGGGTGCATGTGTTCCTGACCCATCCACACTGGGACCACGTGATGGGCTTCCCGTTCTTTCGACCGGCCTACGACGCGCGCTTTGCGATCACCATTTACGGGGCCGACTCGGAGAACAAGAAGCTCGAGCAGATCTTCCACAGCCAGTATCGAAGTGGCTCGTTTCCAGTCGCCTTCGATGCCCTGCCGGCGCGCATGGGCTTCCATCGTCTGCAAGCGGGCGATGAGGTGCGGCTCGTCGACACCACCGTTCGCTGCATCCAGCTCAACCACCCGGGCATGGATCTCGGCTACCGCTTCGACTCGGCCCGCGGCTCGATCGTGATCCTCACCGACCTGGCTCCCATCGTAGGCAACATTCTCGGGCTGGGGATGAAAGAGCGGGCTGCCGACCACCCCCGCGGCTTCGAGCAGGACTACCAGTCGCTGCTCGTGGACTTCATCAAAGGCGCCGACCTGGTCCTCTACGACACCAACTTCACCGAGGAGGAGATCGTCGGCAAGCAGCACTGGGGCCACTCCACTCCCCAGGAGGCGTTGCAGGTGCTCGGCCACCTCGACGCGCCGCCGGGGCTGGTGCTCGCCCATCACGACCCGGATCACGATGACGCCTGTATGGATGAGATCTACCGGTTGGCGGGGCGAGCCGGTGCTGGCCAGGGGATCGATGTGTTCATCGCCAAGGAAGGTGGGTCCTTCGAGCTATGACCTTGCGCTTCTGGGGCACGAGAGGGGGCATCGCCAGGCCTGGGCCCGAGACGGTGGAGCTCGGTGGCAACACCACCTGTCTGCAGCTCGAGCTGGGCCAGGACGAGCCCCTGCTCATCGACTGCGGCACCGGCATCATCGAATACGCCCAGGCGGGCGCGGACCTCAGCGACCACCACCACTTCCATCTCCTCATCACGCACTTTCACTGGGATCACGTCCTCGGGTTCCCATTCTTCTTTCCCATCCATTCATCTGAGGCGACCATTCACCTCTACGCCCCTTTCGACGAAGAGGTGATCCTGGAGCACATGGGCGCTTTGTTCGACGGCACCTATTCGCCCCTGCTGGACATGAGGAACCTGCCCGCCACCATCGAGATTCACCCGCTGGGGCCAGAGTGCGTCGAGCTCGCCGGCGTCGCCGTCTCTTGCTGCCCCACCGATCACACCGATCCGTGCTTCGCCTATCGCTTCGAGCGAGATGGCCGGACCCTCTGCGTGGTTACCGACCACGAGACCCGGGACAATGACGCCAACGACCAATTGGCCGAGTTCATGACCGGGGCCGATCTGCTAGTCCACGGCGCCCAGTTTACCGAGGAGCAATACCTGTCGGACTTCGAGGGTTTTGGACACAGCAGCATCGAGCGGGCGATCGCCACCGGCGAGCAGGTGGGCGCCGGCCGGCTGCTGCTCACCCATCACCACCCCCTCCACAGCGACGATCGATTGAGACTCCACCTGGCGCGGGTGCTGCGCCAACAACCGCGACCCATGCCGGTGGAGCTCGCCCGGGAGGGGCGGGGGTATGATGTGGCGGCTCCTGAGGTCCCCAAGCTCGGGCCGAGCTAGTCCGTCACCCCGCTAGGGCTCGGCATGCCCTTCGGTCGCATCGCGGCCTAGCTGCAGGGCTCGCAAGTTTTGCTCCTCGGTGCCTTTCGGAACCTGAGCTTTGGTGGCTTGCTGGAGCTTGTCGTAGGCGAGCGGCAGAAACGGTGAGGCGGCGCCGGCCAGCACCACGTTGAGCATGCGGTAGTTGCCTGCAGCCAGGGCGAGCTTGCTCCCTGAAAGGTCGACGACCCGCAGCCCGCGGTCGCTGAGCTGCTGTTTCCAGTCACCAGGCATTTGAGCTTTCTCGAGCAGTATCGGTGCAGGCCAAAGCTCGTCGCTGCTGGTCACCACCGTGGCGCCAGGGCGCATCATGTGGGCGTTACGGAGTGCTTCGAGCGGCTCGAGGCCCAGCAACAGGTCACCTTGGCCTGGTGGGAACAGCGAGGTCGGCACCGATTGGCCTATCCGCAAGGTGCCAAAGACAGCGCCGCCGCGCATCGCCAGGCCGTGGGTGTCGGTGCTCTTGGCGTCGAGCCCTGAGAGGATCGCTGCTCGGGCGAGCAGTCGATTGACCAAGACCAGTCCTTGTCCGCCGACGCCGGAGAGGAACACGTTGAGCGGTCCATCGCTCATGAGTCGCCGCCCTCCTCCAGGCCCAGCGGGGTGGCTACGTCAGGCGCCTTACCTGGCTTGCCTGGCTTGATGGCCTTCACCGGGCACACTTGGTAGCAGACCGAGCAACCGACGCAGCGCTGCCGGTCGATGTGGGAGTTCAATTTCCCCTTCGGCTTGTCCGGATAGGCCCGCATGCTGATGGGTGGGCAGCCGACGTTGACGCAGCTGCGACAGCCGATGCAGAGGTCGGGATCCACGTAGTAGAAGAAGGGCTTCTTCTTGTACTTCAGCGCGCATGGGCCAGTGGCGATGACCGCGAGCGGTCCGTCTTCCTCGACGAGCTTCTTCTTGAGCACCTCGCGGCACTCCCGAAGATTGAACTGGTTCATCTTGGTGACGTTGTCGATCCCCAGAGCGCGGATCACCTGCTCGAGATCCACGCCCAGGTTCTGCACGCCACGCACGGTCTTTCCGGTCACCGGATTGTCTTGCAGGCCGGTCATCGAGGTCGCGCGGTTGTCCAGCACCAGTAGCTTGGTGCGGTGATCGTTGTAGCCGTAGTTGATCACGCTCGGCAGGCCCGAGTGGCACAGCGTCGAATCACCGATCACCGACACGATGTTGGGGATGTCCTTGTCCGTGCCCGCCAGGGCTTTGGCCATGCCCTGGGCGATGCCGATGGAGGCGCCCATGGAAATCGACGTCTTGGGCACGTCGAAGGGTGGGTAGGCGCTCATCAAGTAGCAGCCGATGTCACCGTGAACGAGGACATCGAGCTCTCGGAGAGCTACGAAGACCGGACGATGGGGACAACCGGGGCAGAACATCGCGCCCCGCGGAGCTGGTGGCGTGGCGGGCGCCTCCTGCTCAACTTCTTTGTCGCCAGCCTCTTGCGGCCCAGCCCCGTCGGTCAGTCCGAGCTTGGCAAAGGTGCGGGCGAGGTTGCCGGCGTCAATCTCCCCATAGCGAAGGAAGTGCTCCGACCCCTCACAGGCGATGCCGGCGAGCTTCAGCTTGTTCTCGACGAAGGGTTGCAGCTCCTCGACGACGATCACCCGGTCGACGGCCTTGGCGAAATCGGCCAGCGCCTTCAGAGGCAAAGGCCAGACGACATCGAGCTTGAAGGTCGAGGCCTCAGGCAACAGCTCGCAGATGAGCGGGAACTGGACCCCGAAGCTCACCACGCCGACCTTGGTGTCCTTGAGCTGCTGCTGGTAGCCGTGGCCCTCGTCTAGCCAGGCCGTGACCGCCGGGATCCGGCCCTCCACCAGTGCTCGTGCCTCGCGCGAATAGGGGGGGATCTGAAAGTAGCGTAGCGGATCGGGTTCAAACCCCTTTACTGGGCGCTTGGCGGGCTCTTGGAGCTGCACCGTTCCGGTCATGTGACAGGTGCGGTCCACCATGCGCACCATGACCGGCGTCTCGAAGCGCTCGGACAGATCGAAGGCCAGCCGCGTCAGATCGTAAGCCTCCTGGGGGGTGGCCGGTTGGACCATGGGGATCATCGCCCACTCGGCCCACATGCGACTGTCCTGCTCGTTTTGCGAGGAGATCTGTCCCGGATCGTCGCCTACCGCCAACACCAGCGGTCCGTTGAGTCGGCTGAAGGTGAAGGTCATCAGCGGGTCAGCGGCGATGTTGACGCCCACGTGCTT
>JAUVCD010000935.1 GCA_030590865.1 Myxococcales bacterium
CGAAGATCGGAGCTCACATCAAGGGCGGCTATCTTCAAGCCGAGCGCTGTGATCTGGGGCGTCGCAACCTGGTCGTGGCCGCTAGCGGCAACCTCTACCCCTGCGATCGGCTGGTGGGCGAGGACGACGACCGGCGTTTCGTCATCGGCCATGTCGCAAGTGGCACCGATGGAGAGCGAGTCGGAAAGCTCGTCGCGGCCACGTGCAGCCTGCCCCGTGACTGTCTGGACTGCGCGGTCGCCGCGCGCTGCCGCAACCGCTGCGCCTGTGCCAACATGGCGATGACCGGATCCCTCGAGGTGCCGAGCGAAACGCTGTGTTTCCATGAGCAGTTGGCGATCCAGGTCGCCGACCGAGCGGCCACCCAGCTGTTCGAGCAACGGAACGAGCACTTCATCAGGCAGCATTACGGTGCCTTGCCGTAACGCCCCACCCTGAGAAGGCGGTGTTGGGTGAAAGGTTCCTGGTCCTGGGGTGTTAGGTCAGGAAAGGCTACGATAGGTTGAGTGACTCTCCTCTTTCTTACCCATCAGGATGGAGCCCCATGGCACGCAGACCGAAGCTGACGCCGCTACAGGACTACGCTGAAGGCGACTACCCGAAAGCCAAGCAGGGGAGCTCGCTGCGGGGCATGCTGGTCTTTGGTGCCATGACCGCAACCTCGCTGGGTGGCTGCGGCCCGGCCCTCGACTCGCGGGCGGTAGACATCGCAGTGGACGCCGGCGATCTAGACGGCTCGGTCGTCGATTGCGATCAGACACCAGACGACCCGAAGTGCCAGGATGCCACGGCCAGCTCGAGTAGCGGCACCGGCGGCACCGGCGGCCAAGGCGGCGCGACCAACCAGGGTGGCACTGCCGACAGCGGTGACGCAGGCAAATAGAGTCCCCGCCGACGCGCCACGAGCTGCCCAACCACGGATACAGGACCAGCGATGAAGGTCGTGCTCGTGCTCGCTGGCTTGAGCCTTCTGGTGCTGGTGCACGAGCTCGGTCACGCCGCCGCAGCGCGAGCCTTCGGGATGCGCATCACTCGTTTCTCTGTCGGGCTCGGCCCGCCATTGATGACGCGCTGGTGGGGCAAGGTGGCACTCCACCTCGGACCGATCCCCTTTGGCGGTTACGTCCAGGTGGCCGAGATGATGCCGGAGCACGAGGCTGAGGGAAGATTCCGTTGGTCTGCAGTAGCCAAAAGGCTGGCGGTGATCTTGGCCGGCCCGGCGGCGAATTACCTGGTTGCGGCGATCATCGCCGCCATCATCGCCACTAGCTGGGGGCTCGAGACCGGTCGGATCCGCGGTCTCGAGGTCACCGCGGTGGGCGAGCAGATCGCCCGCTCAGGCCTCCGGGTCGGCGATGTGCTGGTGGCGGTCGACGATCGGCCGGTCAAGCAGGTCGCTGATCTGTCACCAGCGCTGGCAGTGGTGACCGACGGCAACGCCCGGCTGACGGTGCGTCGGGACGAGGGCGAGCTGCAGCTCAACGCCCGTCCCATCCAAAGTGCTGCGGGGCGCTGGGGTCTCGGCGCACGCTACGTCGCCCAGCCCGAGCTGCGCCGGGTGGGCGCCCTGCACGCCATCGCCGGCGGCTTAGTCTACCCGGTCATCTTCTCCGTTGGCCTGCTGGACAACGCCACCCAACTGCTCGTCCCCAACTCAGGCGTGCAGGTCGTGAGCCCGGTGGGACTCGCCGATCGGGTGGCTCGCTCAGGCGCCTGGTCGACTCGCCGAATCCTCTCGCTGGCGGTGCTGCTGTCGGTCGTCGTGGGTCTGTTCAACCTGCTGCCCATCCCGGGCCTGGACGGCGGCCGCGTGTGCCTCGAGTCGCTCGAGGGCGTCTTGCGCAGACGCGTCGATCCTCGCTACACCTTGGGGATCCAGCTCGCCGGAGCTCTGCTGCTATTGGTGATCTGGCTGCTGGTATCGCTACGAGACCTCGGCGCGCTGTTCCATTAGGGCCGCCCCGATTGCTGCGGGGCTACCTGGCAACCCAAGGAACAGAGTGTGAGCTAGCTCACAGGCACGATGGCGCGCCGGTCCCATATTGGGATCATGAGCCTCAAGTTGAAAGCGGCAGCCTTCGTCATCGGTGCGCTCGCCTCCCTCGTCTACCTACTCAATCCAGGGGCTGGGGTCTTCGAGCTGCTACCCGATGCCCTGCCCTTGGTGGGCAACCTCGACGAGGCAGCCTTCGTCACCATCCTGCTCGCCTCAGTGCGCGGACTCCGTCGCCTGCGCAAAGAAAAACAATTGGCGGCATCGCCCCGCTCCCGCTCCCCCCACGGGCACGCACCCGCGCACAGCCCCGCTCCCGGGCCGGCGTGAGCCAACCAACGCCCACAGCTCGCTCAACAACCGCTGCAGGCGCAGGAGCTGCCGCAAGTCACCGTGGGTGGATCGGTCGGGCTGGCGCAGGTGGCGCTACAGGCGTTGCCACCACAGGTGAGTATCACCCCTTGGCACGCCTGACTGGCATTGGAGCAACCGAGCGAGCAGGGGCCATCACTAGAGCAATTGAAGCTCGCGCCCTTGCAACTCTGGATCCCGTCACAGGCGATGGCACAGTCGTGGGCCGCGGGGCAGTCCAGGACCAACCCTTGGCAGTCCTGCATCCCAGGACATTGGACCTCGCAAGCAAAGCCAGCCGGACAAGCCACGGTGACATTCTTGCAAGCCGCGGTGCCACACAGGATGACGCAGACGTCATTAGGACACCCACCGTTGCACACCCCAGGGCAGGTTCCGCCGACCGGCGGCGTTGGAATGCCGCAAGTGCCGCAGGTGCCGTCACCCTGGCAGTGCTCGCCGGACTGACACTCCGATTCGGGATCCTCACCCATCGGGATATTGGTGCAGACGCCGTCAGTGCCCCC
>JAUVCD010000309.1 GCA_030590865.1 Myxococcales bacterium
GGCGTTCAAGGCCGTCACCAGG
The DNA here is from genome assembly GCA_030590865.1 of Myxococcales bacterium. Lineage (GTDB taxonomy): Bacteria > Myxococcota_A > Polyangia > Polyangiales > Polyangiaceae > JAPYTK01. Next base: position 23 of record JAUVCD010000309.1, read on the forward strand.
TTGCGTTCCGCCCGACCATCAAGGGCTCCGAGCCGCACCCCTTTCAAGGGCGACCGACGGCGGGGAATACCCATGTTCCGATAGGCCGACTCGCTCTCCAGCGCCAAGAAGCTGGTGAAAGGCGTCACCAGCCCATATTCGGTGCCCAGGGCAACGATGCGACCACGCTCCGCCTCCGGACCGGCAGCGGCGCCGAGCAGCCGCCGCACATAGGCCGAGGCCCAGAGCCGCGGCACGAAGGCTGCCACCACGCCCTGCTCCTTGGTGACCTTCACTTCCTTCTCGAAAGGCTCGCCGCCGAGCCTGCCGCGCACCTTGACCTTGTCGGGAATGTCGTGATGGGTGCGGGCCAAGACCATCACGTCCGAGCCGCGGGGCACCTTGCCGTTGACGTTGACGAAAGGCTCATCGAGGCCAGCGCCGAGATCGAGCTCGAAGTCGGTGATGGTGGGCACCTTGACGGCCGCCGCCAGCTCGAGTGCCTCGGCAGTGGCCTGCCCAGTGGCGGTGACCTGGAAGCTCTGCCCACCGCCAGCATGGGCCAGCTCACCGAGCAGGGGCAGATCGGCGCCAGCCCCCACCGCCACCGTGAACAGCCGTGCTCGTGAAGTGCTGAGCGCCCGTCGCAGCCGCTCGATGAGCTGCTCCCCGGTCATCTCGCCCGAAGTCGCGCGGCCATCACCGACGTAGACGATCGCCGGCTGCTCGGCGCCATGAACGCGACCGAGAGCGGCATCGAAGAGAGCTGCCAAATCGGTCGCACCACCGGCGGCGTGGTCGGCCAGCTTCTCGAGCGCCTTGGAAATCTGCTCGTCGCTGGCCGGCGCCAGCCCCTTGGCGGGGTGAAGCACTGTGGGGCGCACGTCGAGCGACACCAGCGCAAACTTGTCGTCTTCCGACATGGCTCGCAGGATCGCCTCGGCCGCAGTTGCCTTGAGCTGCCGCGCCGCCTCGTCGCCTGCGGCCGACGTGTCGACCACGACGACGATGTCCGCCCGCGGCTGACTCACTTTGGTCCAATCGACGTCCGGGGTGTAGCGGGCCATGATGTAGTCCGCCCCATCACCGTCAGTATCGAAGCGCGCCACGCTCAGCGGCGGTCGCCCCTCCTTCTGAGTCGCCTCCAGCTGAAAGTCGACCCGCGGCGTATAGCCACTGCGCCGCATGGTCACCTGCCGCCCACCATCCTCGACCCGCCCGTCGTCGAGCGTCGCGATGGTCATCTTGCGACCCGCGTCACCGAGATTGGCGGAGAGGGTGAACTCGCCAATGCGAGCTGGGTTTCCTCGCCCCATCGGATAGACGTAGGTCAGCTTGTCGTCCACCATGGGCCGCAGCTCGATGTAGCGCAGCACCACGCGCCGGGTGCCCGAGGCAGGCACGGGGTAGATGCGCGCCCGGTAGCTTCGTCCGTCGACCCACTCGAGGATTGCCGGGGCATGGCCCGAGCGCTTGGCCTTGGTGTAGCCAGCCGCTGCCTCTCGCTTCTCGATGAACTCACCTTCGACCAGCACCCCATTGGTCTCCACCCCGAAGCCAGTGACGCTCGCCCCCTCGGGGATCACGAACCAGTACCAGCCTTCGACAGGTCGTGGGCTGGGGTTGAAGAAGGTCTGGTCGACCTCGGTCTCGCCGAGGCCCTGGCGGAGCACGGCGCGAACGCTCTGCCGTTTGATCTGGAGGGGACGAGCCGGGCTGCCTGCTGCGGCCCCGATGTCGACACCATAAATCGTCCCGCTACCCTCACCGATGGCCGCCACCGAGGCATCGAAGTCAGCCATGCCGCCGGTCCAGTCATCCCAGAACGCCACCGGCGTCACCTTGGGAGCAGTCGCGCCCTCGACGACCGCCTGTTCGCCGGCGTTGACCTCGACGCGCCCCCCAGGCCCGGTAACGATGGCCATGCCACGAGCCACATAGACCGTCGCGCCTGTCGCCGTCCGTTTGAGCGACAAGCCGGCGTCGACGGCCGAAACGGTCACATCGCCGAGGTGGTGAACCAGGGCGTCGCGCTCTACCGCCGGGACGTTGAGCCAACACTCCCCGGCTTCCAGCGTGACCTTGCCCTGAGCCAGGACGATGGTGCTCCCCCCCCTCAGAAAGCTCATCGACCCGTCAGGAAGCCGCACCAACGCTCGGGCGCCTTTGCCCGCTGTGACGATGGCGCCAGCGCGAAGCGCAATACCGGAGGCAGCGAGCTGTGCGCCGTCTCCTTGATCCACCGTCACCTCACCCGCGGCCAGCTCGAGACGAGCACGAATCGCCTCACTTCGCTCCGGTGGCACCGGACGAGTAACCCCGTAGGCCACCGCCGCGGCACAGAGCACCAGCACGATCGTTGGCCACGCGATACGCATGATCCGTCCCCATTGCACAGAACGCTGCTTTGCCTTCACCACTTGACACCTCCAGTGGTCACCACCCCATTGGACGTCCCGAGGCACGCCTCGCCCGTCACGGTTTCATCATCGTTGGCCTCGGCTCGTGCGAGCCGCAAGGGTCGATGTCCCTTTGGCCTCAGGAGGTGTCGCTGACGGTAGGTCAGAAACTCATGGCGAAAGCATCGGCAGCGTTGCGGCGCACTTGTGCCCGGCCCGCCCGAGTGCGGTTCCGCGCCGCGGGAGAGCGGGCAGACCGAGCCATGCCCGCGGCGGTCCTGCTGGGCTTGGCGAAGGCCGCATTGGCGGCGTCGAGGGCTGCCAGCTGGCGGTCAAAATCCGCCTCCACGGCAGCACGTTTCGGCTCAGGCGCGGCGCGACCGGCGGTCTTCTTGCGCTCGCTGAGCTCGGCTCGCTTGCTGGCCAAAGCACGAACAGCACCTTCATAGTCACCGGCAGCGAAGAGCCGATTGGCCCGCTTGAGCGTCGCGGCGGTTTCGCTCCGTCCCAGCCGCCCGGCGACTTGGGCATCGAGCTCGGGCACCTTCGCTGGATCGCTGGACATGAAGGCCAGCAGCTGACCGGCCGACTCACTGTGGACCCCGGTGACCAGATCATCGTAGACCATCTGAACTCTGGCCACCGGCTGTTGGCCAGCCACGCCAGGGCGGAGACTCACTTTGGCGAGAAGGGTCCTCTCGTCTCCTCGGGCGAAGCCGCCCAGCGGCACGACGATAGTGCTGCCCTCACGGGTGAAGGACCGGTCGAACACGTCGAGCAGACGCACGTCAGGCGCCAAGTCGAGGCGCAGCTCGACCCCCATGGCGACCGTCTTGACCAATGATTCGAGCTCTTGATCAAAGATATTGGTCAGTCCCGAGGCGCTTTCCACGAAGTAATGCCGCCCGTTGGACTGCTGGGCAATGGTGGTCATGATGCGCTCGTTGTAGTCGACGTCCACGCCCACCGAGCTGATGGGCAAGCCCTGCGCCCGGGCCCGCTCGGCAAGACTGCGGAAGCCCGCCACATCACGCACCCCAGCGGTGGCCTCACCGTCGCTCAGCAGCAGCATCCGCTTGATCATGCCATCGCGGACCGCTAGCGCCTGCATCCCCGTCTCGATGGCGCAAGAGATGCAAGTATCCCCTGCCGCCTGGATCCCACTGATTTGGGACACAATCTGGTCTCGCGTGTCAGCGGAAATCGACGTTGCCGGCACCAGCGTCTCGGTCTTGGTGTTGTAGGTGATGACGCTCACCACATCGCCATCCCGCAAGCGGCGCACCATCCCACGGGCAGCGTCGACGGCGTTGCGAAGTCGTTTGCCACTCATCGACCCGGACCGATCGATGACGATGGCAAGATCAAGGGGCGCCGGCTTGGTGGCCTGACGGTCCGTCGGCGCCTTGACCTGGAGATAGACATAGGTCTCGCTCGCCTGGGCGGTCGGCAAGGTGTGGTGGCCAAGCCGTCCCTCAATGGCCAGCGTGTCGCCGGCCTGGAATCTCCAGGCACCGAGGGCCGCGATGGAATCGCCGACGTCAACCTCGCCGCTGAGCACCGCGGGCTCGAGACCATCGGCCAGCCCCTCGGTTGGGGTGACGGACCAGACGGTCAGACTGGTCAAGGCCATCGCCGCGCCTGCAAGCCAACCGACGGTTTTTGTTCTCATTTATCTTTCCCCTCGAGCACACCCCTGCCGCTCGCAGGCCGCCACCGACGGCGTGATCCGCTGGGCGCAACGGTGCCCTAGCCGCCAGATCACAATGGACGGCTCGGCAAGGGAATCGATCTGTGGGAAAGTGTGTCCAGCGCCAGGAGGATCCAGCGGCCAATGGCCAGAGGAGGGGTGTGATGCGGTGGACTTATTCCTGCCCGAAATGCCAAGCGATGCTCAACCCGGATGACACGATCATCCTCGTCGCGTCCCGAGACGACACTCGCCATCTAATCGCCTTCCACCCTGAACCGGGCAACTACGAGATCCACATTCCCCCTGGCGCCGAGATGAAGGAGGGCACCAAGTGGGACTTCCTCTGCCCTGTCTGCCAGGCTGATCTGAGAACCGAGAAAGACAGTAACCTCTGTTCGGTTTGCCTCCAGGATGGCGCCACCCACAGCAAGGTGCTGTTCTCACGGGTCGCCGGCGAGCAGATGACCTTCGTCGCCGCCGACGACGATCCGTCTTGAGCGGCTCGAGGCCCTAGCCAGGGCCAACCAATAGCGCCGCGACGACCGCCAGAGGGCGATTGCCTTGGACCTCACGCCTCACGCGCTATCTTATTAGTATGAGGGGTCGTCCAAGCTTGATCACGTTGCTCTCCAACTACGCCTGCGCGGTAGCGCAACGAGGAGCGCTCCGGCTGTACTGCAACTGCAGTGGCAATGTGGTCACGACGCTGCTCGCCCTGGGCGCGGCGATAGCGGTGCTCGCCATCGTGGCCTTCGTCTTGCTGATGGAAGCTGGCGGAAACGTGCCCAAAGGACTCATGGGCACCGGCCTGGGACTGACGCTGGCCACCGCGTCTAGCTGGCTAGCCATCCAACGCTATCGGCGACACGGTAGCTTCGAGCTCGATGGCGAAGAGGGTGTCCTGCGCCGCTACCGAGCTGGCCGCGTCGTCGGCGAGTTTGGCTTTGCCGAGGTCAGCCGGGTCTGGCTGTCGCTCGATCGAACCGATGGCATCCGGCTCGATGCGCCGCCGTCATGGCTGCAGATCGGCTTGCGGAGCGGTGAAATCTTCCGGCTCGCCAAAGGATCGAAACAAGAGCTCGAGCCAGTGTGCGAGGCCATGCGCCGTATGGGTCTCGTGACCCGCTGAACGGCCAGCGCGCTCTCTGATGAGCCGGTGCAGCATGGCCTTGACAAGTCGGTGCCTGGAGCGTATTAATTGGGCGCCCGGTCAAATTGGGCGCCCAGTTAGTTTTTCCTTGGAGGACCTCGTGGCAACCAGCGCCCGTGCCGACATCTTGAACGCCGCCGACGAGCTCTTCGGCCAGTTGGGCTTCAACGCCGCCAGCACCCGGGAGATCGCCCAGTCCTGTGGCGTCAACAAGGCGCTCATCCACTACCATTTCAACACCAAAGACGAGCTCTTCGGCGCGGTGCTCGACCGCTACTACGACAAGCTGGATGCCGCCTTACGGAAGGCGCTCGAGGGGCGTGGAACGATGCAGGCTCGGCTGGCTCGAACCCTGGACGGCTACGTCGATTTCCTGGCAGACAACCCCAGCTTCAGCCGCATCATTCCGCGCGAAGCTTCCGGCGGCAAACACCTCGATCGCATCGTGGCACGGACCCTGCCGATCTTCGAGATGGGGATCGCCTGGCTCGACCACGAGTTCCCGGCCACCGCCGGCGCGGAGCTGTCGGCGCCCCAGCTCATCATGAGCTTCTACGGCATGGTGGTGAGCACCTTCACTTACGCGCCAGTGCTCGAAGAGTTGCTCGGCACATCCCCACTTTCCGCTCGGAACTTGAAGCTCCGCAAGCGGCATCTACATCGAATGTTGGACCTAGTCATGGAGTCCATAAGAGCCGAGGCCGCAGCCACCAAGCCACGCAAGCGGACTCAAAGCACGAAAGGTACAGGACGATGAGACAGCTTTCCCCGACCACTCAGGCAGTGCTCATGAAGGTCATCGGCCGGGCCATCCAGGCCCGTGAGGGCCGCACCGGTCGGCCATTCATCATGGCCCATCACATCACCAACCACTGCATGTGCAACTGCGCTAGCTGCTTGTGGCGGGACAACAAGACCGAAGACGTCCCGCTCGCGGATGTCAAACGGCTCTACGCCGACGCCAAAGAAGAAGGATTCGTGGCGGCAGCCTTCACCGGCGGCGAGCCTTTCCTGCGCAAGGACCTGGGCGACATCGTACGATTCGTCAAAGAAGAGGCAGAGCTAGCCATCCTGGTCTTCACCACCGGCTGGTTTCTCGAAGCCCGGATGGACGAAGTGCTGCCCCATATCGACATGCTCTCGGTGAGCGTCGACTCGGCCAGCGCCGAGCGGCACGATCGCCTCCGCGGTCGGCCGGGCCTGTTCGACCGTCTGGTCAGCGGCGTGCGGCTGGCCAAGAAGCGCTATCCCGACGTGTCCATCCAGCTCAACTGCTGCGTGCAAAAAGGAATCGCCTCGGAGATCGACGACCTGATTGCCCTGGCCAAAGATCTGGAGGTTCAAATCTCCTTCGACTTCATCACTGAATACCGCAACGGCGAAGGCAGCAACTTCGTGGAGACCGATGAAGGCCTGCCCTTGGCTGAGGCGCAGGCCGTGGCCACGACGCTCCTCGCTCACAAGCAGGCCGGTGCGCCGATCCTCAACTCGGAACGGTATTTCGACTACTTCGTCCGCGGCCGACCTGGCTACAATTGTCATCTGCCCAAACTCGCCATGTATGTCGACGGAAAGGGCAATGCCGAATATTGCCTGAATCTGAATCGGCCGCTCGCCAACATCCGGGAGACACCGCTCAAAGAGATCATGGACCTGCCACGCTTCAAGCAGCTGCGGGTCGATGCCGAGAAGTGCTCGTCCTGTAACTCTCCCACGATGGTCGACTTGTCTCACCTCTGGGAAAACCCCAGCCTGGCCTTCGAATCCGGTGGCATCGCAATCTCCTGACGAGCTGACCTTGGCTGAGCTGCGTCGCTACTCGCTGGCGCAGCTCGAAGAGCTCTACGCGCAGCCGCGGCCGGTCACCGTTCCGCGGGGCCACTATCAGGGCACCCACCTCCAGTGGCTCGACACGAAAGGGGCGCGCCACCGGCTCCTCTGGCCGGTGGTGGACTTGCTCTTCCGACGCACGCCTTTTGGCGTGGACTTCGAAAATGAGCGGTGGTTTTTCTTCCGCCGCGGCTTGGGCATGGGCCGCTTCTCCACCCAGGTCGGCCCATCCCGCTGGCGGGACACCGAGACCTTGCGGCTCACCTACGATCGGTCACGGCTACCTTGGCCGATTCGCCACTTGCTCTACGACGAGGTCAAACCGCTGTCCGACTCGCTGTGCCTGGGTCTGGGCGGCATCAACGCCGAGAGCGGTCGGGGCGAGTATTTCTATTTCGCCCTGCACCGCTGCGACTGAGCACGCGCCGCTGCAACCGTCCCCTCGGCGCTACCTGCGATGCTCGGGATAGAGCTCGCCGATAGCGTCCTTGTCCGCCCGACAGATGCCCCGCTCGGTGATGAGCCCGGTGATCAGGCGCCGAGGGGTGACGTCGAAAGCGTAGTTGGCCGCCGGGCTGTCGGCCGGAGTCAGCCGAACCTCTTGAATCTGGTCGTCCAGCCAGCCTCGGGCGTAGCGAACCTCGTCACCACCTCGTTGCTCGATGGGGATCTCCGCGACCCCGTCTTCGATCTCCCAGTCGAAGGTAGACGACGGCAATGCCACGTAGAAGGGCACGTCGTTGTCCTTGGCGGCGAGAGCTTTGAGGTAGGTCCCAATCTTGTTACCCACGTCACCGGTGTGGGTGGTGCGGTCGGTGCCGGTGATCACCAGGTCGACGAGCTGGTGCTGCATGAGGTGCCCGCCCACGTTGTCGGGAATGACGGTGTGAGGCACGCCGTGCTGACCAAGCTCCCAGGCGGTGAGCCTGGCGCCTTGGTTGCGGGGACGGGTCTCATCGACCCAGACGTGCACCTTAATGCCTCGATCGAAGGCCGCGTAGATCGGCGCGGTGGCCGAGCCGTAGTCCACGAAGGCCAACCAGCCCGCATTGCAGTGGGTGAGAATATTCACCGGCGCGCCGGCCTTGCGCTTGCTGATCGCTTCGATGAGCGATACGCCGTGCTCGCCTAGCCGACGACAGAACTCGGCGTCCTCGTCGGCGATCTCGTCGGCACAGCGACGGGCCGCTGCCAGTTGCTCGTCCCGGCCGGCGGCGCTACGGACCGCCGCGAGCTGTCGGTCGACGGCCCAGGCCAGATTGACCGCCGTGGGTCGCGTTGCTTTGAGCTCTGCCCCCTGTGCCTCCAGGTGGGCGACGAGCTCGGTCTGCGCCGGTGCGGTCACGGCGGCGAGGTACATCCCGTATCCCGCGGTGGCCCCGATCAGACCCGCCCCACGGACGTGCATGTCCTTGATGGCAGCGGCCACCTCGCCAGTCGTCACCAGATCTTCGACGACGAAGCGATGGGGCAGATCACGCTGGTCGATAATCTGGACGACCTTGAGGTCGTCGGGATGAATCCAGATGGTGCGGTAGTGCTCGCCTTGTACTTTCACAGGATCCCTCAGGTCAGGTGGAGGGACTCTATTACCTACGGCACGAGCGGCCTAGGGGTGTCCGGCGACTCGTTTTGGGCTCGTGATACACTGGTGACATCGCGAGCTCGATTGGCTCTCGACAAGCGAGGAGGAGCGATGGACAAGCTTGGCTTGGTCGGTGCTGTGACGCTGTGTGTTGGACTGACCGCCGCTTGGCTCGGCGCCTGCTCGGCAGGTCCCGAAGGGGACGACGACGATTCCAGCACGTCATCAGGAACCGGCGCCTCCGGTGCCAGCAGCAGCTCATCAGGAATCGGCGGCCTCGGTTTCGGCGGTCAGGGCACTGGCGGTGGTTGCGGACCGAGTTGCAGCGCCGATCTGAAACAGGTGCTCGACTGTAACGGCGCCGTGATCGAGACCTGCACCGGCGACCAGGCCTGTCTGGACGGCAGCTGCAGCGACGATCCCTGCGGCGCCGCCGAGGCCTCCAAGAGCTCCTACGGCTGCAACTTCTGGGCCGTGAAACCCGACTTGATCTCTGCGGGCATGGGCGCTTGCTTCGCCGCCTATGTAGCCAACACCTGGTCGGTACCGGTCCACATCTCGGTGGAATATGCAGGCCAGCCGGTAGGCAACGCCCAGTTCATCCAGATCCCCCAGGGACAAGGCCAGGGCCTGACCTACACGGCCTACGACGCCAATGTCGGACTGCCGCCTGGCGAGGTCGCCATCGTGTTCCTGTCTCATCAGCAGCCCGGCTCGATGCTGCCCAGCTGTCCCTCCCCGGCGGCGATCAACGGAGAATCGGGCGTGCTGGGCACCGGCTACGGCAACGCCTTCAACATCATCACCGACCGACCGGTGGTGGCTTATTCGATCCTGCCCTTCGGCGGCGGCTCGGCGGCAGCCACCTCGGCCTCGCTGCTCTTACCGACCAGTGCCTGGGGCACCAACTACGTGGCCGTGAACGCCTACCCCAAGAGTGTGGCGGTGCCTGATGCCCAGCCGTCACTCGCGATTCTGGCCTACCAGGACAACACCGAGGTGACCTTCTTGCCCAAGGTCCCCATCGTCGGGGGCGGCGGGATCGCCGCCGGACCTGCGAACCAGGCGGTCACCTACCAGCTCAGCGCGGGCCAATACCTGCAACTGTCTCAGGATCAGGAGCTCAGCGGCAGCCCCATCCAGGCCAATAACCCGATTGGCGTTTGGGGCGCAGCCAGCTGCCTGAACATACCGGTCAGCGCCACCGCCTGTGACTCGGCTCATCAACAGATCCCGCCGGTCAAGGCCCTGGGCAGCCAGTACGCCGGCGTTCGTTAGCGCAACCGCGCAGCCGCTGTCGGCGAGGAGACGCCACCGTGGCGGTTGGTCGGCGCCGTGGACGGCACGCAGCTCAGCTGGGTGCCGAGCGCCCCCCCCGGCGCACCTGCCACCATCAACCTCGGCGACGTAATCGAGTTTGCGGCTGCGGGACCCTTCGTCGTCACCAGCCAGGACGCCGATCATCCCTTCTACATCGCCCAACACATGACCGGTGGCGACATGTTCGGTGGCGAAGGGGATCCCGAGTGGGTCAACATCGTACCGGTGGCCCAATACATGGACCATTACGTCTTCTTCACCGATCCGACCTACTCGGAGACGAGCCTGGTCGTGGTCCGCCGGCGATCCGCCCAGAGTGGCAACTTCGAAGACGTCACCCTCGATTGCGCAGGCGCGCTCAGCGGCTGGCAGCCCCTGGGGGACCACGAGTTCACCCGCATCGACCTGGTCACCGGCAACTTCCAGGACGTGGGCAATTGCTCCAATGGTCGGCACGTGATCGACAGCGAAGCGCCCTTTGGTGTCACCGTGTGGGGCTGGGGCGGTTACTCGACGTTCTCCACCGCATACGTCTCTTACGCCTACCCGGCTGGCGCCAGCGTTCAACCGATCAATGAGGTGGTGGTTCCGCCGACGCCCAAGTAGTCCCCCGGCTCTCGGGCTCAGCCCTTGCGGCGCCGGAAGGTCCGCCCCTGACGGTGGCGGGGCAAGGCACCCTTGCCCCGGGCGGGAGGCACCAGGGCCTTGGAA
>JAUVCD010000881.1 GCA_030590865.1 Myxococcales bacterium
GACCGTCGAGGTCATCCAATAGCTCCAAGCCGAGTTCGCTAAAAGCGTTAGGAATGCTACTCAGTATTGGCCCCGCTTGAGGGGGAAATGATCTCGAGAAATGGCCCCACCCTGGGCTTACACTCACCTACGTGGTGCGGAGACACGACGGAGGTGAACGGAGGTGACCAAGGTGGAGCTTTTTGAAGCTATCAGGAAAGAGCATTTTGACGATGGGAAAGGGATACGTCTCATCTCTCGGGAGGAGAAGGTCCACAGACGGACGGTTCGCGCAGCCATCGAAAACGCGATTCCGCCGTCACGAAAGCCGACGGTCCGCAAGCCGACAGTGCTGACTCGAGCGCTTCGCCAGGTCGTGGACCAGTGGCTGACTGAGGATCGCAAGGCTCGGCGCAAGCAGCGCCACACGGCCCGACGAGTCTACGATCGGCTGCGTCGGGAGGAGGGCTACAGCGGGGCGGAATCGACGGTCCGTAGATATGTGGGCCAGCGAAAGCGGGAACTCGGGCTCAGCGGCAAGGCCTTTGTCCCGCTGACTCACGAGGCGGGACAGGAGGGCGAGGTCGACTGGTACGAGGCGGATGTCGACTTCCCCTGGGGTCGACAAACCATGCAGTTCTTCGAGATGCGGGCCTGCTTCAGCGGCCGGGAGTTTCACATGGCCTTCCCGAGACAGACCCAGCGTGCCTTCTTTGAGGGGATCGCGGCGGCCTTGCTTTATTTCTGTGGCGTCTTCGCTGTCATCCGCTTCGACAATTTGAGCTCCGTCGTGGTCAAGGTGCTCCGAGGCCGGCGGCGCAAGGAGACGGACCGGTTCGTTGCACTTCGCTCCCACTATCTGTTCGACCCCGAATTCTGTCGTCCCGGGATCGAAGGGGCTCCCGAGAAGGGGGGTGTTGAGGGCGGTGTTGGCCGCTTCCGTCGCAACCACCTGGTGCCAGTGCCCTTCGCCGAGAGCCTTGATGACCTCAATCGCCAGCTCTTGGAGCATTGCGCCCAAGACGATCAGCGGCGCATCGACGGTCGTCGTCAAACCATCGCCGATGATTGGTCGACAGAGCGTGAGCATCTGCGCGCTCTGCCCTCAGAGCCCTTCCCGACGGCGGAGGTGGGTAGCTCTGAGGTAGACAGCAAGGGGCGGATCTGTCTTCGGACCAATCGCTACTCGGTGCCGATTCGCCTGGCCGGTCTCTCTGTCGAGCACCGCCTCGGTGCGACAAAAGTGGAGCTAGTCCATGGCGGCAAAGTGGTTGCCCTACACGAGAGGCTCCAGGGTCGTCATGAGCAGCAACTCGAGCTGGACCACTACCTCGAGCTGCTCTGGTACAAGCCCGGCGCGCTGTCGCGTTCGATGCCGTTACGCCAGAGCCGGGATCAAGGGCAGTGGCCCGAGGCTTACGACAAGCTGTGGGACCATCTTCGTCTGCGCTACGGCGAGAGCGAGGGGACGAAACATCTGCTCGAAGTGCTGCTGATGCACCGTGAGAACGAAGCTGATGAGGTCCACGCCGCAGTAGAGCTTTCGCTCGAGTACGGATGCTACGACTCAGGGGCGATATCCGTTGTGCTCCGGCAGCTCCAAGTGACTGAACCGGAGGCTGCACCGCTTGTCGACTTGGGTCTGCTCTGTCGCTACGAGCGTCCGGTGGATCGTGACTTCGGCGAGTATGACCAGCTCCTCGGCCTGCCCATGGCCTCGGCGGAGGTGCACTGATGTCAGCAACAGCTGAAGTGGACCTCGGCAGTCGCATCGTCGAGCTGTGCCGAGAACTGAAGTTGCCGGCTGTCGCCCGTGACGCAACACGACAGGCGACCGAGGCGGTTCGCCAGAGAACCGATCCTCTGGCCTACCTCGTCGACTTGCTCGAGACTGAGCTTACCGAGCGTCGTGCCCGGCGAGCTCAACGTCGGACCCGCGAGGCTGGCTTCCCCATAGTCAAGACACTGGAAAGTTTCGACTTCTCCCGGTCGCCGGACCTGCCCGAGGTTCTGTTGCGGCGGCTCTGCGTTGGCGAGTATATCGAGCGGGCCGAACCAGTAATTTTCATCGGCGAACCAGGCACAGGAAAGACGCATCTGGCTTCCGCTTTGGGCGAGGCCGCCGCTCGTCAGGGACGACGTGTAAAATTCACGACAGCCGCCGGCCTTGTCACTGAACTGGTCGAGGCTCGCGACGCCCAGGAGCTCGGCCGTGTGGTCCGCCGCTACAGCAAAGTGTCGCTCCTGATCTTGGACGAACTGGCCTATTTACCCTTGGCTCGTTCCGACGCAGAGCTGCTTTTCCGCGTACTTGGTGAAAGAACGGAGCGCTTGCCCGTCGTGATCACGACGAATTTGCCCTTCAGCGAATGGACGACCATGTTTCCCGATCCTCGGCTCTGTCGGGCAATTCTGGATCGATTGACCCATCGTGCACACATCATCGACACGGGCAAAAAATCCATCCGCCTCGAAGAAACTCTGGCGCGCCAGGGCCGAAGAGCCAAGTCGAAAAAACCGAAGACTAGGAATCGAAAGGACGACGAAAACCCATGACCCCAAAACCCCGGCAGGGGTCTGTGGACAGCGCCGTGGCTGCCGTCGTCCGTGGACAGCCCGTGGACGGTCTGGCGCTGACGCGCCCGTCGCTTCGCGACGACGCCCGACCACGGCCTGACCACCGCCGCCTTGGACAGCTCTGCGGCCTCCGGCCTCCGACCTGTCAACAGCCACTTGGACAACCTTCCGCTCCGCTCCAGGTTGACCACGCTGACCACAGACCCGGCGGCGACGACTCGCTCTTTTTCTTTCTTTCGAACCCGAAGGCGCGAAGCCTGTGAAGGCGATTTGACGAGGCGTCAGGCCTGAAACTCGATCACACGGACATGGAGATTTTATCGCTCAGAAGGTGGGGCCAAATTTCGGGATCAAGTGGGGCCAATGGGGGTTGTCATTCCCAAACGGCTACTGGTAACGTGGCCTTCGGTTTGAGCGACAGGGAATATGCCAATATGTCTTCGACAGGACGGGTGCGTTTCAGTGCGCACCCAGTTCAATCACCGAGCAGAGCAAGCGCCTTCTCGATGAAACTCTCGTCGCGAATTCGGTCGCGACAAGCCTCGAGAATCCGCCTCGCGGTTTCCCTTCGAGACATGAAGCAGCTCAGGGCGGCCTCCCG
>JAUVCD010000846.1 GCA_030590865.1 Myxococcales bacterium
GATCAGTCAAAGAGTGCGGCGAGGTCGCCGGAAGGCATGATGAGCTTGCCAAAGCGCAAGACGACCTACAATGGCAGGTCGAGCAACTCGAGCTACGGGTCAAACAGCTGCTGTTCGAGCTGTATGGCAGGCGCAGCGAGAAGCTCACCCGAGAGCAACTGGGGCAACTGGTGCTTGCCTTTGGCGGCACGGAAGCCAACGCGCACAGTGCCGAGCCCACCATACCGGTGCTGACGCCAGACGATGAGGCCATAGAGCCCACCACGAAGCAGAAGAGGAAGCGCAAACACCCTGGGCGCACCAAGCTATCGCCAAAGCTCGAACGGCAGATCACCGAGGTGCTCGTGCCCGAAGACGAGCGAGCCTGTGCTCATTGCGGCGAGGCAATGTGCGTTATTGGCTATCTGGAGCATGAACAAGTCGAGTATGTGCCTGCCAAGCTAGTCGTGCATGTCGAGCGCCGTGAGAAGCTCGCCTGCAGATCCTGTGGTGACGATGCCACCACCGCCGAGCGCCAAGACCCGCCGGTAGTACCGACTCGGGTAGGCGCGTCGTTTTTGGCTCATCTCATCGAGAGCAAGTGCGACGACTCTCTGCCTATCCATCGGCAAGCCGACCAACTCGCGAGGCTTGGATTTGAGGTACCGGTCAACACGCTCTACGGCTACTGGAGCTACGCTACGCAACTGCTTGTGCCGGTGGCCAAGGCTGTGCTTGGCACCATCCTGAGCAGGGATATCGTCGCACTCGATGACACGGGACTAGATGTTCTGGACCAGGGCAAAGCCAAGGGGAAGTACCGAGGCCACCTGTGGTGTTTCACCAGCCCAGGACCGCTGGTGGCCTACGCCTTTACCGAGACTTGGAAGGCCGAAGACATCGCCCCATGGCTTTGGGCTGCCAAGGGCTTCATCCAATGCGACGACTACAAGGGCTATAGCGCGATGATCCGCGGCCCTGACGGAACCCGAGCACCGCTGGTGCCTCCCGACCGGAGGCTGGGCTGCATGATGCACGTGCGCCGACGCTTTCATTCGGCGTTCAAGCTCGGCGACAAGCGCGCCGCTGAGCCGCTGACCACCATTAGGGACATCTATGAGGTGGAAGCTGAGGCGAAGGCGCTGGGTCTCGATGCCCCTGGGCGGCTCGAGCTGCGAAGGAACAAATCGCTGCCGCTACTCGACGCCTTCGACACATGGGTCGACCAGATGACACCGAAGCTCGGCAACAGCTCGGCGCTAGCCAAAGCCGTCCGCTATTCCAGCCACCAGCGCCCCTTCATCCGTCGTTGCTTCACCGATGGCCGATTCGAGATCGATAACGGCCACACCGAGAGGCAGATCAGAAAACCGGCTGTGGGTCGCCGGAACTATCTCTTTACCGGCTCCGCAAAGGCCGCCGAGCGTCTCGCAGCCGCCTACACCCTCGTGCAGTCGTGCCGAGCCACGGGCATCAGCACTCGTGAGTACCTTATCGACATCATCCTGAAGCTCGAGAGCAATTGGCCGATGCGCCGGCTGAGCGAACTGCTTCCCCACCACTGGGCAGAAGCTCGAGCACAACAGACCGACCCTCCTGCCCACCGATAGCGCCCCCGCTCCGGCCCGCGCGCTGTCCCCTCCGCAGCTCGGCAATCAAGCAGGCGCTTCGGCCGCGATGGGCTACTCCCATGCTAGACCAGCTGCCAACGTGCTCGCCAGAGGCTGTCCGTAGGGGGCTTACCATGTTGCCGTACGGAACATGGGACCGGCCAATCTATACAACGGCTTCGCATTCGCGAGCCAAGGCCGTATGCGACCTGGTCCCCTTCGACGTTCCCAGCAAAGGCCTCTAGCCCAACTTTGCATCCGGCTACTCGGCCGCTGCCGGCTCGGCGGCTGCCAAGCGTGCCGGATCGTAAACAGTCTCGTCGCGCAACACGTAATAGGCGATCCGCAGAATGTGACGCGCCGCCGCGACGACAGCGATCTTGCGGCGCTTGCGTGCGGTGTGCACACGCATCGGGATCGCTTTCAGTGGTGCCGCCTCGGCCGAGCCGCAGCGCCACAACAGCACGTGGCCCGCCTGGGTCAGGATGCGACGTAGCGCCGGACTGCCTTGCTTGGTGATGCCGCCCGAGCGCACCGAGTTGCCACTTTGCCACACGCTCGGTACGACCCCTGCGTAGGCCGCCAGGCTGCGAGCGTTCGGGAAGCGGCTCACCTCGCCCACCCAGGCGTAGATGGTCACCGACACCCACAGACCCACCGCGGGGATGGTCTGCAAGCGCTGGATTGCGTCGATGCCGCGACTCTCGCCACGGATCGTCGCTTCCAACTGCTTGAGCTCGCCCGAAAGCGTTTCGTGCATTCGCTGGCACCGCTCGAGCGCTTCGGCCAGGCCGGCGTCGATCCCATCGGGCTCGCTCAGCAGTGCACTGAGAATCGCTGCAACGGTTCGGCCCGCCGGCATTGAGCACCCTGCTGCTCGGACGTTGGTACGCGCTCGCAGCAGCCACCGCTTCTGCTCGCGACTCACAGCATCGCGCTGGCTCAACAGCTGCCTCAGCCGGCGCACCTGCCCCGACGGAATGTAGACCGGATGGGGCATCATGCCAGTCTGCAGCGTCTTGGCGATCCAGTAGGCGTCGCGCTTGTCGGTCTTCTTGCGCGAGCTGGCGATCATCCGCAGCTGATGGGCGTTGAACGACAACAGCTTCACCCCAGCCGCCGTCATCACGTCGTGCACGAAGTAGCTCATCGTGCCGACCTCCTGGCCGACGAGCAACTCGTGCTCCTCGCCAAGCCGCCCAACCAGGGCAGTTAACGCAGGTGCCATCGTGGGCGATTTGCCTCGCTCGACCACCTCCCCGCCCTCGTCGAGCAAGCACCAGACAGTTGCCGTCGTGTGTACGTCCAGACCAAGATAGCGCATGGTCTCCTCCGTCCGGGTCGAGCACGCTGACCGGCTCGCCCGGTACAATTGGCGCCGAGCGTTTGGCGCGCTCGAGGCCATGGTTTGCGTTTCGTTTTTCTAAGAACGCATTGTGCCGGCCCGACGCGAGGAGGCCTCTTTTTTGTACGAGGCTCAGCAGCGGCGTGGTCTGCGTTTCCGCCGGCATGTCCGCAATCGACATCGCAGCGAAGGGGTCTGCGCGAGTCTGTTGGTCAGCGCCGGCCGCTAGGCAACACAGCGCCACCCCCACGGGCCAGACGACCCGCTGACCCGCGCAGAGAGGCGCGCACCAACCACCTCGCCGCTTCGCCACGCCACTGTGGCGCGCGTCCTGTGACGACGTCGCTCTGCTACTCGATGCCATAGCGCGGCCGGATGCCGCCGCCATCATGGCAATCTATTCTCGCCCACGCGTCGGACCGGTCTCCAACATGTCTTCAAAACTGGGGAGGACTCCCCTACCTGAGCGTTATGGCCGTCAGCGGTAGAGCCTGGAGCTCAGGGCGGAGGCGACAC
>JAUVCD010000671.1 GCA_030590865.1 Myxococcales bacterium
ATGTCAGAACGCCGAGTATTGCGACGGCAACCAGGAGTGTCAGCCGCAGAAGGTTGATGGCCTCGGGTGCGTCACCGACATCGAGTGCCTGAACGGCCACTGCCCAGGCCAAGACCAGGTCTGCTGCGGCACCATCTGCGACGGCACCTGCGAGGCCTGCCAGGGGTCAAAGACCGGCGGTAGCGACGGCGTCTGCGCGCCGGTGACGGCAACTGATGACTTCGACGGCGAATGCAATGACCAGGGCGCCGCGAGCTGCGGGGTCGACGGCACAGGCTGCCTGGGCAATGCGCCCGGGTGCATCCTCTACGACGGCCAGACCTCCTGCGCACCTCCCACCTGCACCAGCGACACGGAGCAACCCGAGTCGTTCTGTGATGGCAACGGCACCTGCAATATACCCGGGACGAACCCCTGCTCGCCCTACACGTGCGACGGGAACGGGACCGCCTGTCGGACCGACTGCACGGTGCCGACCGATTGCACCAGTGGAAACACTTGTCTCATCGGCGGCCAGCCGACCGGCATCTGCGGGACCCCGCAGGCCCTTGGTGATCCCTGCGCCTTCGACTTCGAATGCCAGAACAACACCTGTCGTGACGGCGTCTGTTGCGATGGCAACTGCACTGGTACCTGCAGGTCGTGCCTGATGGCCGAGACCGGGCTCCCCGCCAATGGCATGTGTGGCGACATCCTCGAGGGCCAAGATCCAATCTCCGAGTGCCAGAGCCCAGCGGGGGATGTCTGCAACGGCCAGGGCGCTTGCCGATGCCACGACGCGGATCACAACGGCGACGAGAGCGACATCGACTGTGGCGGCTCGATCTGCGACTACTGCCCGGTCGGCGCCACCTGCACCGGGCCGAGCGATTGTGTCAACGGTAACTGTCCGGCGCAAGACGGCGTCTGCTGCAACGCTCCGTGCAACCTTCAATGCGAAGCCTGCCTGGCCTGGAAGTCGACGGCGTCTGCAGATGGAATCTGCTCGCCGATGACCCCCGGGCAGAACTACGACAACGAGTGCACCGCGGACCAGGCCAACTGTGTCGCCGCCTATTGCGACGGAGTCCCCGGCCAGTGCGGCGTGGCGCAATCCAACGTCACGTGCCGCCAGGCAACCTTGCCTTGCGACCTCCCGGAGGTCTGCGACGGCGTGAATGTCGGCTGTCCTCAGGATCAGGTCGTGTCAGGAGGCGCGAGCGTGACCTGCCGTGGGTCCACACACGCCATCTGCGACCCGGCAGAATTCTGTGACGGCACCCTCAAGACCTGTCCCAACGACTTCGTGGCCGCCCCGGGCGTGCCCTGCCCCAACAGCTACTTCTGTGACGGCGCCGAGACCTGTGACGGTAACGGCGTCTGCCAACCTTCCGTGGACCCGTGCCCCGGTCCCGACGTCGACCCCGACTGCTCCGAGTCGTGCGACGAAGGCAGTGGAACCTGCAGCGCCAACGATCCCAACGGCTCGGTCTGCAACGGCACCAACACCTGCCACGAGGGCGTCTGCTGCGACTTCAGGCCGACCCCGCCGCCGGGCGGCACCTGCCCCCCGGCGTGCACGGGCGGTTGCAATGGCGACGTGTGCACCATCGCCTGCTGGGGGACCAGCTCCTGCGCCGGGAGCAGTCTGTCGTGCCCGCAAGGCTGGCCCTGCGAGCTCGACTGCGGCGGGCAGGGCTCGTGTGACCTGGCTACTCTCGTCTGTCCAGATGACTACGAATGCACGGCGGTCTGCTCGGACGTAGACGCTTGCTCCAACCTCTCAATGCTATGCAGCGCGAGTGGCTCTTGTGGGATTGACTGCTCGGTGGCCACCGGCTCCTGCGACGGCGCCGTCGTGAGCTGCGGCTTCAACACCTGCAACGCCAGCTGCAACGGGCCGAGCGAACCCAGCCTGATCTGCGGCGACGCCTGCGGCTGCAACGGGTGCTGACGGCTCGGGCGCGCATCCGGCAGCGCAACCTCGACTGGGCAAGGAGCTGGCCGGCTCATCGAAAGGAAGTTGGCGGCCAATTAGCCTGTCGAGCCAGCTCGGAGCCGGACATTTCTACTTTGCGTTGACATCGCCCGAACCACAAGAAGGGCGTTCGCGAAAGCTGTCCTCAGGGCCTCGTGGGCCTCCGAGCGTCCTCATGGATGCGCTCTAGTCCCCCGCGACGATGGGCTCGTGCGGGTATTGGACTTGCCGCTGTTGGAACGAAAAGACCTCAGCCTTCTTGATCACACCTTCGTCGATCACCACAGCTCGGCGAATTGTCTCGTCGTCGTGCCAGCTCCCGCGCCCAGCCATAACGATCGGCAAGTGGACGATCAGCGCGGCCGAGATCGAACGCGAGGCGCTCTCCCACAGGTAGCTTGGTGTGTGATCCACGGCGTAGTAGTCCACCGTCCCCACCTTGAACATGGGCTCGTCGAAGGTGGTCGGCTTGGCAAAGGGGAAGCCCATAGCCTCGTCGCAGCTCACGTCGACGATCAGGCAATCCCGCTTGAGCCGTGGGATCTCGTCGGCGGCGACGAACATCAGCGGATTGTCGGGGTTTTGGTAGATCCCGTTGACGATGATGTCTGCCTCGCTCAGCAGGTCGATGAAGGGCCGCTCCGCGCCGTCGTGCTCCACGGCCACGAGCCGCGCTTGGTCCTTTTCGCCTTGCCGAATGCGCACGTAATGGCAGCCGAGAACTTCCTCGCGCACCATGTGGTCGGGACGTTGGATGCAGATGGTGATGTCCCTGAAGCCGCGCGCCTTGAGCGCGTAGATGGCTCCCTTGCTCACGGCGCCGAAGCTGATGATGATGGTCTTGCGCTGGTTTCCGTAGTGCCCGTCGATGCCCCGCAGTTGCAGGGCGTGCAACACTGCGCAATAGCCGGCCAGCTCGTTGTTCTTGTAGAACGTGTGCCGGCCCGCATGCCCGTCGGGGCCCCATACGTACATCTCCTCGAAGGCGATGAGCGTCTGCTTGCGATCGATCGCCACCTGGGTCAGAGCGGTCTGTTGCACGACGTGCGGCCAACCCCACAGGATGCCACCCTCGCGGAGCGTCTCGAGATCTTCCAGAGTCGGCTTGGCAAGGACCACCGCTCCAACGTCGGCCAAGAGCTCACGCCGTGACGCCGTGCCGCCCGTCTGTTCGGCGATCTCGGTGTCCGAGATGCCGAGCGAGGCCCCATAGCCCTGCTCGAATATCAATTGCCGGCGCAGTTGCTCCGGCAGGCGCAGGAGGTGATCGGGGTGGATGGGGATGCGCTGCTCGTTTTCCTTGTTCGACGTTCCGATGACTCCGAGTCTCAGCATGAAGCTCCTGTTGCTGCCACGATCTGCGGCATGTTTGGGCGATGGGCAGCCGAACCGAGTGCGCGTGCTCACCGAGGATCGGTCGAGCCGATCCTTCCCTTCGAGCGAACGGGTTCGTCCGCTGGCGGCGCGCGCGCCTCGTGCACGTTGCTCGCCCCCACCACCACCCTCGCTCGGCGTCCGAGCCCTGTCCACTTCGCCAGAATACGACATGCGCCGGGCTGGCGGCGCCGGGCGCGCTACCCGTGAGCCACGGACTCTGCAGCGGTGGGCCGCCCTCGGGCCATCGCTCGCGTCCCGAGCGCAGATTTGTGGTTGGGCGTCTGAGCCCGTTGCGCCGGCCGAGTTCTGAGCGGACTTGTTTGACTTAATTAGCCAACTTGATGGATCTTGAAATGCGATCTATTTGGTCAAGTACAGCTTAAGTTATTGAAATTACGTCTAGACAATCTAGGTGTAACTCCTTCGCTTTCCTAAATACGGTTACTTGATCTACTGTTCAAGTAGTGCCTTTAAGTGAAACATCTCCGGCTCGTTCGAGCCGCGGGCGGAACGACAGCTGGTTTGCGGCTGAAAAGCAGCGCCTCATCGCTCTGCTTCGTGAGTACACGGAACAAGAGATCACCGCCGCCGAATCGCCACGGTCGGAGGTGGATCTGGTGGTGCACAGCTCGACTCATAGGTTCTTCATCGAGGCCCGCGCCGCCGCCACGGCCGGCCCGGTGACGAAGGCGGCAAGGCGTGTCCGAGAGCTCGCGCGAGACTCGCGTGCCACGGCGCTCGTCGTGGTGCCGTACATGGGCAAGACGGGCAGGCGGGCGCTCAAGGAGCTCGGCGTGTCTTGGCTCGACCTATCTGGCAACGCACGGATCTCGGCGCCTGGTCTGCATGTCGATGTGCGGGGCCGTCCGAATCGCTACGTCAAGCGTGGCCGACCGGAGAACCTGTTCGCGCCCAAGTCTAGCCGCGTCGTGCGCTGCCTGTTGATGGACCCGAGCTCCTTCTTGAGTCAGCGCACGATCACGAAGACCACGGGGCTTGGAGAAGGGCACGTCAGCAAGCTCGTTCGCCGCCTAGAAAAGGAGAGTCTGATCGAGCGCAATCGACGTGGCGCCGTGAAGCCGAAGGACTGCCAGTTGCTCATCAACGAATGGCGCCGGCGTTCCGACTTCTCACGAAACCACATTCTGAAGGGCCAGCTACCGCGCAAGACTGGATTGGCGAGGCTCCGCGAGCTCGCGGAGTTTTTCGATCAGTGTGGACTTCGACACTCGGCCACTGGGCTGAGCGCGGCGTGGCTGCTTGCGCCACATGCCAACTTCCGCTTGGCGACGCTCTATGTGGCCGAGCATCCTTCGTTAGACGATCTCGAGGTGCTGGGCTGGCGGCAAAAGCCACGGGCCCCCGATACCTGGCTCGTCGTCCCCCGTGATGAAGGTGTCTTCCACGGTGCATCGGTTGTTGACGGCATCTCGTGCGTTCATCCGGTGCAGGTCTATGTCGATCTGGCCGACCAACCAGAGCGCGCCGCAGAGGCTGCGCAAGAGCTCAAGGCGAAGTGTCTGCCGTGGTAGGCCACAGGACCTCCAGCGACTACTCAGCGGATGACCGCCTACGGGTGCTGAAGACCTGTCGGGTGGTTGCCGGCATTCTCGGCGAGCTGACGGAACACGTCACGGTTGTCGGAGGAATCGTGCCCACCCTCCTCACGCTCTCGCAAGACGATATCGAGGAAGAGCACGTGGGCAGCACCGATCTCGATATTGCGATCACTCTCGTTGCAGATGCTGGCTTGAAAGCCGAGGTCATCTCCAAG
>JAUVCD010001000.1 GCA_030590865.1 Myxococcales bacterium
GCTATCTTGCCACAAAGACGGTCGCCAAGGGGTGAGTCGGCGAGTTGCGGCTCCGAGCACACCGGATTCGCGGTGCTGGACGCAAAGGGTTCACAGCGTCATGACCTCGGGCGCGAGAAGACCCCAAGGGGACATTGAACATGGCCAGCGAGATGAACCGTCGATGGGTGTGCACAGTCTGCCAGTACGAGCACGTCGGTCCGGCGCCACCGGACATCTGCCCGGTCTGTGGTGCCAAGGCTGAAGCCTTCATCCTGAAAGACGACGACAAGGAGCCAGCAGACAGCCTGAAGTGGGCGCCTGTCGCGCCCCTCGACCAGCTGTCCGAGGGACAGGTCACCCCCGTCCAAATCGGGGGCCGAACGCTGGCCCTGAGCCACTGCGGCGGGCGCTACGGTGCGCTGGACAACGCCTGCCCCCATCAAGGTGGCCCGTTGGGGCAAGGCACCATCGTCGAGGGTCGCTTGCGCTGCCCCTGGCACGGCTGGGATTTCGACCCCCACACCGGGGAGGGTCAGGGCGCCGCATCAGCTGCCACGGCCCACCGCTGCGAAGCCCGGGACGATGGCATCTATGTCGCACTGCCCGAGCCGGCGGCCCCGGCCCGCACCGTATCGGACCTGATGGTCGAGACCATGATTGGCTGGGGCGTGCGCCACATCTTCGGCATGGTCGGTCACTCGAACCTCGGGTTGGCCGACGCGATACGGCGCAAGGAGGCGACCGGCGAGCTAACCTTCATTGGCGTGCGCCACGAAGGCGCAGCCTCCTTTGCCGCCTCGGCCTACGGAAAGCTCACCGGTAAGCCTGCCGCTTGCCTCAGCATTGCCGGCCCGGGGGCCACCAACCTGCTCACCGGTCTATGGGATGCCAAAGTGGATCGGGTGCCGATCCTGGCGCTGACCGGCCAGGTGGACACGCAGGTGCTGGGTCCCGGCGCGTTCCAAGAGCTCGATCTCGCAGCGGCCTTCGGTTCAGTGGCGGCCTGGAGCCAGACGGTGCTCGACACCAGCCGCCATGCCGAGCTCGTCACCTTGGCGCTCAAACATGCGGTGATGCGCCGCGACGTGGCCCACCTGATTCTACCCAACGGAGTCCAGACCTTGCCGGCAGCCGAAGGCGCTGAGCCCTCTAGCCCCACAGGACGAATCGCAGTTCAGACCATCACGCCCCCTGCGCAGGTGTTGGATGAAGCCGCTGGACGGCTCCGCAAAGCCCGACGACCTGCCATCATCGTAGGACACGGCGCACGGTTCAGCATGCCGGCGGTAATGGCCCTGGCCGAGCAGCTCAGCTGCCCAGTCATTACGACCTTCAAGGGCAAGGGACTGATCTCAGACTCTCACCCGCTCGGCTGCGGGGTATTGGGACGAAGCGGCACTGCCATTGCCAGCCACTTCATGAACGAGGCAGACCTGTTGCTCGTCTTCGGCGCCACCTTCTCGACTCACACGGGCATCGATCCCAATACGCCGACCATTCAGGTCGACTTCGACCCCCTCGTCTTGGGTAAGTTCCACGCCGTCGATGTGCCGGTCTATGGTGAGATTGGAATCACCGCCCGATTGCTGCGCGATGAGCTGGCCCCTGCGGCCGGATGCGGCTTGGATCAGCGGCCCGAAATCGCCGACCATTGGAAGCGCTGGCGCGCTGAGAAGCAGGAGCGCACAGGAAGGGATCGGGGACGAGGGCTGAGCTCCGCCTTCCTCTTCGCCACCATGAGCGAGCTGACCCCTCCCAATGCGGTCATTGCCCTCGACGTCGGCAACAACACCTACTCATTCGGCCGCTATTTCGAGTGCCAGAACCAGTCCATTTTGATGTCCGGCTATCTCGGCTCCATTGGCTTCGGCTATCCGGCAGCGATGGGCGCCTGGGCCGCCGCCCCGGACCGCCCGATCGTGGCGGTGACCGGTGACGGCGGATTTGGGCAGTACCTGGCCGAGCTCTGCACGGCCGTCAAATACGGCATGAACATCACCCACGTGCTACTCAACAACCATGAGCTAGGGAAGATCTCCACCGAGCAGCGCGCCGCCGGAATGGACGTGTGGCAAACCTCACTCCACAACCCAGACTTCGCCCAATATGCCCAGCTATGCGGCGCCCTCGGCATTCGGGTCAGCGACCGGCCCTCGCTCGAGGACGGGCTGCGACGGGCCTTCGAGCACCCGGGGCCGGCATTAGTCGAGGTGATGACCGATCCTGAGCTCGTCTGATCAGCTCACCAAGGGCGCGCCGGTCAGTGCCCGGCCACTTTGGTGTAAATGGGCAAGCCGCAACTCAAGCAGCAGGTGACATCAGTGCCTGACAGCGGCTGGCGGGGCGACTTGCCACAGCGGGGGCAGCGGGTGACGCGGTAGACCAGCCAGCTCACCAGGCCTGGTGCTAGCAAGACCACGGGCAGCAGCCACACATAACCGCCCGCGGCTTCCTCGAGG
>JAUVCD010000230.1 GCA_030590865.1 Myxococcales bacterium
GGTCTCACTTGCGCGACCAAGGGTTGCGGGCGTCTGACTCGGTGGTGTGCAACATCGCCGAGGGGTGCTCCAAGAAGGGGACGGTGGTGGGCAAGAGCAATCTCTTGACGGCCCTCGGCTCTGCCGGCGAGTGCTGTGCAGTGCTCGCCGGCAGAGCCGAGGGCAGCATCGAGCAGCAAGAGAAGCTCCGGCGCATCGGCGCCATGCTCTTCAAGCTGAGCAACTGACGTCCTGCGGGCTGCGGGCCGCCAGCCGGCAGCCCGCAGGGGCTCTGCTGTGGCCCGTAGGCCTACCGGCTACAGTGCCGGATGAGCCCGGTCAGCATGGCGCAGACCCGGTTGGCCAAGGTGAGCAACTCTGCGGTCTCTTCCTTCCCAAGCAGCTCGTACCGGTAGAGCCGCTCGAGATGAGAGGCCACCTCGCCAGCTTCACCACGCGCCTCGCGGAACCCGGTCAGCCACGACCTTCCCTCGGTCGGCCAGCTCGCTGGCCACACGCCAGGCATCAAGCTTGTGATGAGCGAATTGAAACTTGCCAGCACCCACAGCGTGAGTCCCTTTGCGGACAGCACCGCCGTCCTCCACGAGCCGGTGGCGCGGTAGCCTGCTAGACTCGGGACGCTTCTCACCTTGGTGACCTGTGACCCATCCCAACAATCCCCTCTGTCCTCACTGTGGCCAACGGGCGCCTATCACCCTGCGCGGTATCGACGCCCGGTGCACGGTCTGTGGTGGCAAGCGGCTTCCCTTCACCGCCAAGACGCTCAATTTAGCCGGCAAGCCCTCACGCATTGGGGGCATTGCGGCGCGGGTCGTTGGCTGGTCCATCGCGGTGGTTGGGGTGGCCATCGCAAGCGGCTTCGGGTTGCTGCTGCAGACCATCTTTCCAGGTGGCTATGCCGGCCTCGCCGTGGGCCTGCCTATGGCCATCATCAGCCTGTTCTTCGGTCTGGGACTGGTGTTTGGGGGACGCAAGCTCAGTCGCCACGGTGAAGACAAGGAGCGGGCCGCCAAAGAGCAGACCATCGTAGCCCTGGCGAAGCACCAGAATGGTGCGGTGACTGCTGCGGACGTGGCACGGGCCGTCGACATGCGGGAGGACGAGGCCGACGCCCTGCTCACCGAGCTGGCCAAGGACCCGAACGGCAACGTGAGCCTCGAGCTCGATGACGACGGCGGTATCCATTACCTGTTTGGCGTGGGAAGCTCAGCGTTGCGTTTCGATCCCCAAGGGGCCTACCGGATCGATTCACTCGATGGCGGCCTGACTGCCGAGCAAGAGGCTGCTGCCATCGAGGAGGCCGAGACAGGCCGTCGGCTCGACCGAGCTCAGAAGCGGTAACCCGCCCCGATGCTGAGGACCGGTAGCTTGACGTATTGTCGGTAGATGCTGTCGAGCTCCTGGTCGACTACTGGATTGGCGAGGAGCTCACCTTCCCGGTGTTCGGGGATCTCGACGGACGACGATGACGCCAGGGTCTGCATGTATCCGACGTTGGCTCGGATCAGCAGGTGGTCGAAGGCCACCCACCGCCAGCCGAGGGTTACGTGAACGTTGTGGAGCTGAGAATCGAGGGTGATCTCCTGCCCCAGTTGCTGGGCGATGTCAGACGCGAAAGGTCCCGCCACGACTTGGGCCAGATCGGCAGGCGTCACGGTGCCGGAGAGCGCCACGTAGGTGTAGCCACCGGTGATCTCGAAGCCTGCTGAGGCAAAGGGACGCCACCCGCCAGAGGCGCGCACCACCATGGCATCGGCCAGCGCGCCGTCGACCAGCGTGGCGATGCTGCTGTCGTAGGCTCCAAAGCTCCGCACCATCGAGTTGATGGCTGAGCCATAGGCGGGGGGCATCCAGCCCAGGTCGAGCTGGACGAGCAGTCGTCCAGGGAGCTCGAGAGTCGCCGCTCCGCCGACCGACAGCGGGACGTGGGTTACC
Organism: Myxococcales bacterium; assembly: GCA_030590865.1. Lineage (GTDB taxonomy): Bacteria > Myxococcota_A > Polyangia > Polyangiales > Polyangiaceae > JAPYTK01. The sequence goes on from JAUVCD010000230.1 coordinate 1,936, forward strand.
AAAGCCAAGTCCAAGAAGGGCGGCTCGGGGTCGGCCTCGTCCTCCACCTCGTCGGGGCTTGGTGGTGACATCGAGTTGGCTGATGTCGGTGCGGTCGCCGGTTGCGGTTGGGCTCGCCAGGGCTGGGCTCGCCAGGGCTGGGGCGGCGGGTAGTAGGGGTATACAGCTGCCGTGGCAGGAGTCGTCGCTGACGGCATATGCCAGGGGTTTTCTGCCGCTTGCGTCGTGGCGGGCGCGCTGAGCGACAGCGCGAGCACGACTACGGCAAGCCACTTGGGGTTTGGCCCGCCGGCAGTCGGTTCGAGGTGGTGATCAATCAGTCGTTGGAGTCGGTAGCGCGTTGACCGCTGCTTCGTTTGGTTCACATAGAAATTTGTTGCCTGACCGTCCAGGAACGTTCAGCCGGCGACCGTCGGGTGCCCCGCATCCGGTGCACAGCATCCGGTGTGCTGCATCGGGTGCGCTGCGATCTGCGGCGTGGCTTAGTAGCCCCAGTCGGCTCCCGGATCGGTCCGCGGAGGTCGCTTCGTCTTCGTCTTCGTCTTCGTCTTCGTCTTCGCCTTGGCGCTGGCGCTGGCGGAAGCACTGGGCGTCGCCTTGGCGCCGGCATCGGCCTGTGTCTGATCCGACGGGGGACGGTCTAATTCCTTGGGTGTCCCACGGTCGTGATCGATTTCTGGTCGCTCACCGGTGGTTGGCGCCGCGCCGGGCGCAAGGGCTTCGGTGGGCTCAGACTCGGTAGACTCCGAGCTGCTGGCGATGGCGATGATGATCACGACGAGCAGCAGTGTGCCGACCGCCGCGAGTCCACCGATGAGCGCGGTGTTGTGAACACCGGTCGCGCCGGCTACCGCCTCATCAGTATTGAGCTGACCTGCCGGTAGTGCGTCGCTCAAGCCGAACTGTGCGGACCCCTCGTCAGGCATGAAGGGGCTCACTCCCGGTGCGGGCACCGCCTCGAGGTTCTCCGCGCCGATGACGATCTCTGCGCTGGCTGCGTCAGCCTCCGCGGGGCTCGGCACGGCCGGCTCTTCCTCGGTCTTCGCCTCGTAGTCTGTTTTCCAGGTGGCTCCCTGAGGCGCGTATTGCGCTACGCCTTCTGGAAGGATGCGGATGGTGCGCCCCTCTGGCTCGTCCTCGGCAAAGTCGTCGTCCGACGACTCGTCCATGATCCCCTCGGTCAGGTCTTCGCTTGGATGGATGACCGGCGGCGGCGGCACCGAAGATGTTGGCGTGACGAGCCGTCCGGGTGGTGCGCGATGGGAGGTATCGGCTTGGGCTGCTGGCGTTGCGTCGGCCCCGGCTCCAGGCTCCGCTGACCCGGCCGGCTGCTCGTTTGCCGGTGGCGGTTCTGCCGGTTCCATCTCTGCAGGCTCTGGCGGCGCGCTTGGCGCTGGGATCTCGGCCTTCGCGGCTGCGGGTTCAGGCGCGCCCGGGAGCTGGCCGAAAGGCGGTGCCGGTGCGGTTGGCTCCTGCGTCCCGGGCTCAGTCGCGTCCGGAGCTGCGGGCGCCGCTGACGCTGGCGCCATCAGTTCTGGCGCCATCAGTTCTGGCGTCTGCGGTTGTGGCGCTTGCGGCTCTGGCGCCCGCGGCTCTGACGCCCACGGCTCGTCGTCGAGGTCTGTGTCGTCATCGAGGCCCGTTGGCGCCCCAACCAGGCCCCCCATTGGGCTCGTCTGCAGCGGTTGTCGCACTGGTGGCGGTGGCTCGGGCATGACCGGTTGCTTCGGAAGCTCTGGCTGGGCTGTCGGGAGGCCTGCTCCCAGAGCTGAGCCAGACAACGGTGTCCCAGGCGCCACCGCCGTCGCCGGGCCCGATGGAATCTGGATTTGCCCCGGTGATGGTGTGACCGACGGTGGTGCGGCGGCGGAGCTCGGGGCGCGGTGCATCTCACCTGACGATGGCGTCCCTCCATAGGGGTCGCTCGGCTTGGACGGGGGCGCTTGAAGCTCGCCGGACGCTGGGGTGCCGCCATAGGGGTCGCTAGGCGCGACTCGTGGGGGCGCGTGCACCTCGCCCGATGCCGGTGTGCCGGGCTGGTAGCTCGCTGGCGGCGTGAAATCGCGTAGCTGCAAGTTCGGCTGGGAGGGCGTGAAGCCTGCCAGATGGGAGATGCCCGATGCTGGTGTTCCGGGGTGGGAGTCGACCGATAATCCGGTGACCTGTGGTGAGGGAGGCAGGTTCTGAGTTGCCGGCGAGTGGGCTATTCGCGCCACTGTGTTAGCAAAGGCCTGGGCTAGCTCCGGTGCGGTTTGGAACCGCCGGTCCGGATCTCGATCGAGGGCCACGGCGAAGAAATCGTCGAGCTCGCTCGGGAGGCCGGGCTTGACCTCAGAGGCCTTGGGTACTGGCTCGGCGCAGATCTTGACGATGACGTCGCCGGCCACTTGGCCCTTGAAGGGCCGATGGCCGGTGACCCCTTTGAAGATGATCACCGCGAGGGACCACAGATCACTGCGGTGGTCGAAGCTCGGGAGCCCGCGAGCCTGCTCGGGGCTCATGTAGTGAGGCGAGCCGACCACGACGCCGGTCTTTGTCCCTTCGCCGGAGAATTGGCTGTCGGTGAGCTTGGCGACACCGAAGTCCAGGATCTTGACTGTCATCTCGTCATCCTGTTGGGCCAGGAAGACGTTCTGAGGCTTCAGATCCCGGTGGATGATCTTCGCCTCTTGCGCGGCCCGCAGGGCTTTGGCCACCTGATTGACGATGGGGACCATGTCGGCCATGGGGATGCGCCGCTCATCCCTGAGTCGCCGGTGCAGGTCTTGCCCCTCGAGCAGCTCCATCACGATGTAGGGGGTGTCGCCGTCCACGCCGTGCTCGTAAACCTGCACGACGTAGGGCGTTCGCAGGCGCGCTGCGGCCTTGGCCTCCCGGTTGAATCGCTGGCGCAGCATGGCGTTGCCGGCGATCTCGAAGTCCATGAATTTAATGGCCACCGGGCGCTCGAGCTGAGCATCCCAGGCTTCCCACACCTCACCCATTCCACCCCGGGCTAGCCGTCGGGCAAGACGGTATTTGTCAGCGACGAGCGCGCCTTTTTGCGGCCCGAGCGCTGCCACCCTCCCGACATGCAGCCTCGTAGGGGTGTCTCCGGACGATTTGCGCGGTAGACGGCCCATGAACCCATGAGCTTAGCATGGAGGCTGGGTCCTACCCCACTGCCGTGCAGCCCGGCTCAGGGGGTGCAGCAGACCGTGACTTGGCCGGAAGGAGCAGCCGATCCGCTCGGGGCGCCACCGGTCGCCGCACACCCGCCTCCCGAGGGGGATCCTGACGCGTAGCTCATCGATCCGGCGGCGGCGACGGTCGTGCACGTGCCGGTGTGAGACACGGTGACCGGCGAGCCGGTGCAGGTGCTGTTGGTGGCACCCTGATAGAGTGACGTCGTCCCGCCGCAGGACACGCCCGATGGCGCGCCGCAGAGGCACGTCGAGCAGCCCCGGGAGTCGTCGATGGTGGTGTGGATCGTGTGCTTCACCGTGAAGGGCGCGTCGCAGGATCGGTTGCCGTCGCGGTAGATACAGACGCCGGGCTCGAAGCCAGTCCCTCCGGGAGGCATGCAGGCTTCGGCACCGGTACAGCCTTCGCCCGACGTGGCACCTTCGCAGATCACCACGTCGTCTGTGTAGCTCGCCGTCGGTATCGTGGCGGAGCCACCGGTGGCGGTGCAGCTGCCACCGGTGGCAGTGCTTGGGTTGCCTTCAGCCGACAGGTAGCCGACGACGGCGTTGGTCACCGCGAAGCAGGTGTTTGGCGCCGATGGTGTCTGGGTCAGGGTGGCCGAGCCGTTGCAGCTGTTGCCCGTCCAGAAGCTGGTACTGCCGATGGGACAGGTGACGGCCTGCGGCGAGCCGCAGGAGCAGCTGGTGCAGGTGGCAGGAGGGGCACTCAAGGTGCCGGAGCCTGCGGTAACGGACAGCGTGGGCCAGGCTCCGCTGCAGGTTGGTGCGCTCGTGCCCACATAGAGCACCACCGGTCCGCTCCAGAATGGCGGGAGGGTTTGGGCCACGCAGGTATAGCTGTCACAGAGCGGGTCTGCGCAGTCCACCAGCGTGTCGTCGTTGTCATCCACGCCGTTGGTGCAGTTCTCCGCTGGTGCGCCCCCCCCCCCACCGTCACCGCCCTCGGCGCCCGAGCCACCACCGCCGGTGGTCGTGGTCGTGGTCGTGGCGCCGTCACCGCCGGTGCCCGTGCCGCCGCTACCGGCCGCGGCTCCGGCGCCGCCCTGGCTATTGCCGAAGTCGATGTGGTCGATGTCGAGCAGGGCATTGCAGCCGGCAACGGTGAGCAGGCCGGTCGTTGCAAAGGCCATCAGCGCGGTAGCCAAGCTCCTCATCAGAACCTCCCTGTGATGCCTGCGTAGCCTGGCCCCACCAAGGGCATCAGCGGCCACTGAGCGGTGGCTGCCTCGTCAGACGACGGCGCGGCCATCATGCCCCAGATGAGCCATGCCCCGCCGGCGGCGGCTGCCACGCCGCCGACCACGAAGCCGACCGTCGAGACGGTGCCCAGCAGGTTGGCATCGTCGGCCAGCGATTCGTGCTCTGTCGGGCAGGGGTTCTGAGGGCACAGATCGCGAAGCTCAGAGGCAGAGTTGAGGGCCATCACTCCGGTCACGATGCCCACGCCGAGCCCGACCGCACCGCCGCCGATGAGCACCAAGGGTGGAATCGGCAGGGGTTGTTCAGGCGGCGGCTCTACCACCACCGGGACCGGCTCGAGCGTTAACGTGACGGTCTCTTGCTGACCGGCCTCCAGGACGATGGTCTGCCGGGCTTCGTGGTGGCCGTCAGCGGTAGCGACTACCGCGTATTCGCCGGGGTTGAGGTCCAGCTGGCCGCTGTCGGCCTCGATTGGCTTGCCGTTGAGGGTGAGGGATACCTGCTCCGGTGGCAATTCGCTGACCTCGATGTCGAGTGTCGGTATTCGCTGTTCCAGCTCATCGAGCTCGGAGCGCGCGTCTTTCTGGGCTTTCTTGAATGCCTTGGGCGGCCTCCGCTTGGGCAGCTCCTCGTCGATGATCCGCTGGTACAGCTCTCGGGCCGCCAACATCTCGCCTAGCCTGTCGTTGGCCCGCGCCATGTAGAGCAGATGAGGGGGAGCATGGATGAACTCTTCGGCGAGGCTGAAGCGCTCGAGGGCTAGCGCAAAGTCGCCGGCCTTGAAGGCTTTGAGGCCGGCGTTTGCGTTGGCACGGGCCTCGAGCCTCTGCTGACGGGTGGGGGCGGCGACGGCGAAGCCCGAGAGCGTGGTGCCGGCGATCAGTGCGGCTGCGACAATAGCCAGGAAGGACGAACGCATGCTGCGGTTGAGCGTACCACTCGCCAGCGAGCGAGTGAATTGCTCAACCGTCACGCTTCGGGTGGTTGGGCCTGCTTTCTTTTGTCCACTGCTCGGCAGCGCTCCGGCGGCGGTGCCCCACTCTGATGCATGGCTCACCGTGATGGGCCAGCAGCGCGCAACTCGTCGAGCAGTTGCTGTACGGCGGCGCGAACCTGGGCGTCGTGCTGGCGCACCAAGTACTCAGGTGGGTCGCTGATGGGTCCGTCAGGTGGCAAGATGGGCTTGCCGATCCGGTAGCGAAAGCGTGTCGGAATCGGGATGTGCGGCCAGGGACCGACCGCCAGCCCCCAGGGCAGGGACAGGTGCACGGGCCAGATGTGGGCCCGCGCCAGGTCTCGCAGGTGGAGCGCTCGGGCCAGTCGCTGCCCGTCGGACAAGACAATCAGCGTCTCATGGGCACCGGCGTGGGCCACCGGCACGATGGGCACACCGGCGCGCAGGGCGACTCGGGCGTAGCCAATGCGGCCGCCGAAACACACCTTGTATCGTTCGGTGAAGGGACGCCAGGTGTCCAGGTCGCCGCCGGGCATCACCATCAGATCGCGGCGCCAGTCGTGCAAGACCTCGTAGGCCACCTGCCGGTTGCCCCGGACCGCGCCTCTCCGGCCGAAGAAGCGCCGGGTGGCCGCTGTGGCCAAAATGAAATCGTGGGCCGCGAGGTGAAGCGGTCGCTGAACGCCGAAATGGCGATACCAGCCGACCCCGAAGCCCCAGATGTCGGGGATGGTGGTGCCGCCCGAGTGGTTGGAGACGATCATCGCGGGAGCTTCGGGCACGTGGCGCCAACCGGTGAGTTGCAAGCCGAAATAGCGTCCCTTGCCAAACAGGCGACGGATCTGAGCCAGGGTGTGGCGCACCGCCTCGGCATCGAAGTCACCTGGGCTGGTGCCCCACGCCTCGCCTTGCTCGCGGTTGAACCAGCGGGCAATCCGTCCCTCGACCCTGCCCGATGCGGTCACGTCACTGAGTCCTGTCTGCTCGGCTCAGAGGCCGAAGTCTGGGGCGGGGGACGGCACCGGTGGGGGCGTGCTCGGACTGGTGGGCCCGGGTGTCGGTTGCTTTCGAGGTGGCGGCAGTGGTTGGCCGGTGAATGGCGGATCGGGCGCTGGAGCCGGCGCTTCGGGGGACTCTTGGATCTCTCCGAATAGGCTTGTGGGCGGGCTTCGCGGGTCGAGCGGCTGCGGCTTGGTTCGTGCCATGTCGGGACCGTAGAGATCGGTGCGGATGACCCGGCCCCGGGGCTCGGTCGGGGCGGAACCGGCGGTCGCCGCGCCTGCTGCAGTCCCTGATAGCGGGCGAGCGCCGAGTGGTTGGGAGTGAGGTCCGCCAGCGCTGCCAGTCCGAGGCGGCCACCCTGTGAGGGTGCCCGCCCAAGGGGGGGCTGCCTGCTGTTGGTTCCACCGTGCCTGAGCGATGGTCGGCGTGTCGATTGTCCAGCTGCAGATATTGGCCAGAGCGTCACAATGTTCGAGGTAGACCAGCCGCTGTCCGCAACCGGTCACCGCCTTGGTGCGGCTGTCGATGTGGTAGAGCCAGAGCTGCCCACCTGGGCAGCCAAAGTCGAAGGCGGCGCGGTGCCCCAACTGTTCGAGCGTGGCCCGCTGGGCGGCGGCACAGCCGCCCGTGCTAACGGCGATAGCGATGAGCCCGAGCCAGACGGTCGGTGACTTCATGGTTTCCTCTCCTCGGCGCCTCGATCCTCATGGTCTGCGGCTGCTTGCTCGGCCTCGTCCATCTCAGCGGTGGTCTCCCAGCTGGGCTTGGGCTCGACGCTCTCCTCTGTTTCTGCTTCGTGGGTCACGTCCACGATCTGATGGGTCGCATCGAGGGGTTCTGCAACCACTGCGGGGATCGCCTGGATCGCCGCCGTCGAGGCTCGCCTCGGCGGCGGTGGTGGTCGTTTCACTGGTGCCGCTGGTGCCCCTGGAATGATGGGTGGAGTCGGTACTGAGTAAGGGATGGAGGCCGGCGCGGTGGGGACGGCATAGGGCGCGGAGGGCGCGGCTGGCGGGACCGCATAGGGCGTGGAGGGCGCCGCCAGCGGGACCGCATAGGGCGTGGAGGGCGCTGCTGGCGGGACTGCATAGGACGTGGCGGGCGCTGCTGGGGTGGCCGCATAAGGCACCGAAGGCGCCGCCTCAGGGATCCCATGGGCCGCAGCCTGGGGTACCGACGGGGTGGCAGCCGGCACAGCATAAGCTGGCGCTGGTAGCATGGGCTCGCCGGTGCGCTGCAGCTCGTCGTCCCGCCCGCCGGCGAGCTCGGTGGCGTCCACCTGCGGCGAGGCCAGCGCCTCGAGCTCGTCGATCGACTGGGGCCACATCAGCGCTTTGCCAGGAAGCTCCAACCCGCCTGCGATGAGCAGCTCTCCGGCTGCCAGCTCACTCATGATCGGGAAGGCGCCGCGCCACAGAAGGGACAGACGGTTGTCGTCAGTCTCGATGTGCAGCGTGTCCAGCTTGAGCTCTGCCAAGCTCGGCGCCACTCCTGGCCGCCGCGAGTAGAGGGTGGCCAGCGCGCGCGCCGAAGGCAGTCGAGTGCGCACCAGTGTGTGGCTCGGGTGAAGTCCATCGAGCATCAGCCACTCGTCACCGGCCAGCGTGCCCAGCCGCTGATCCGCCGGTGCGGCCTGAAAGAAGCGCCACTCGAAGCCCGTCGGGTAGTCGGCAATCCCGTTCTGCATCAGCTCTGGTTCCACTTTGCCACGGAGGTCGCGTCGAGATTTGAAGCGCGACGGGATCGGTCCAAATCCTCCGACGGCTCTTTTGGGATCCCCTGGGTGGACCACGTTGGGCAAAGACTCGCTGTCATCATCGGCCCCAGTCCCGATGGGGTTTTCGGGGAAGCTCAATCCGCCGAGGGCGCGCTCGTAGCCGATCCGCATGCGCTCGAATGGTTTCGGTTTTCCGCCGGGCTTGCGCTTTCCGTAAACGAGCAGGGACTTGTCGATCAGCGCCTCGCCGGCCATGACCACGAGGCGAATCGTGCTCTTCGTCGATCCTGGCGGTGCGAAAGCGTGACCCACGAGCACCACATCGATTTCCGTCATTCTCGGAGCGGTTTCGCTGGCGCCGGCCAGGGACGGCACGCCGCGGGCGCATTCATCCGCTCGGCGAATGGGCAGTGGTGCGATGCAGGTGGCTACGTCGTCGAGGGTGAAGGCAAAGGTCGCCTTGGCGATGGCCGTGACGTAGAGCTGGCCCTCCGAGCGCCACAGGGTACTTCCCATGGCAACCGGACCGAGCGAGGCGACCCTCACGGGCCACGCCACGGAGCCAGGCGCGGGTTTCATGAGCAAAGCACAGTCAACCGGCACCTCGCCGTCAAGTTTTGGCTGCTGGTGCAACGGCGTTTCGCTCCGCGACCGGTGCAGAAGGCGACCGTTGCGGCGCCATGGGTCCTAGTGCCAGGACCACCACGTCACTGGGTCCAGCGCCCTCATCCACCACCTCTCGGGTGTTGACCTCTGTGACTTCGGTGAAGACGTCCCTCAGGGCGTCGTGGAACAGCGGATTGGGGGCCGGGCTCCATACAGCGAGCACCCCGCCGGTTCGCAGTGCCTTGCCCATCTGCTGCACGCCACCGGTTTGATACAGCGGTGCGTTCTTCTGGGTGGCGAGCCAGCCGGGGCCGTTGTCCACGTCGAGCAGCATCAGGTCATAGGCGTCGCGACGGTCGGCGAGCACTTCAGCGAGGTCGGCGATGGTCACCTGGACCCGGTCATCGGCCAGCGCTCGCCCGCCAACCTCGGTGAAATACTGGTGATTCCACTCGACCACCTTGCTGCCGATCTCCACGACCTCGACTGACGCCACCCCGTGCAGCTCCAGTGCCGCCTGCAGGGTGTGTCCGGCGCCGAGCCCGCCGACGAGTACCGTTAGGCGCTGGCGAGGCTCGTTGAGCCGGTCGTAGGCGAGCCGCGCCATGGCGCTCTCCCCCAGCGAGCCATGGCTCGCCATCAGAAACTCGTCGTCGATGCGGATTTCGTAGCCGTGCTCGCCCGTTTCCGCCTCGTAGCGGTGCAGGCTGAGGGTGCCCAGAGGCGTGACCTGTTGGTCGATCTGTCGATAGTGGATGTGCACGTCAACTGCCTGTTCGGGTTGGGGCTGCCTGCTGGTCTTGGGCCGGCAGCACCGCCGGACGGGATGATAGCGCTGTGCGCTGCTATCGTGGCCGTCGACCGATGATTGCCAAGACCGACCGAGAGACGGCGGCGCGCCCAGCCGCGCTGCTTGGCGTGGCTTTGATCGCCCTGTTCGGGGCTGTGGCCTGTTCTCCGGCCCCGCCAGCTCAGCCGCCGTCGCCGTCGTCAGTGGGCTCCCAAGGGCCCGCTGTCGACCCGGTCGATGTGCCGGACAAGGAGGGCATTGCGCCAGAACCGGCGACGGGATACCGCGCCGTGCAAGGCGTCACAGGCGGCAAGCTGATGGTGGGGGCGGCCAATCCCCATGCCTCCCGGGCCGGTCTCGCCATACTCCAGGCGGGCGGGAGTGCAGTCGACGCGGCAGTGGCCATGGCCCTGGTGCTCACCCTCGTCGAGCCCCAGTCCTCAGGCATTGGCGGCGGTGCGTTTCTGCTCCACTGGGAGGCGCGAACCAGCACCTTGAGCGCCTACGACGGTCGCGAGACCGCGCCTCGAGCTGCGACTCCAGACCAGTTTCTGGACGGCAAGGGGAGGCCGCGCTCGTTTCGCGACGCCGTCGTCGGTGGCTTGAGCGTGGGGGTCCCGGGCGAGCTGCGGATGCTGGAGCTCGCCCACCAGAAATACGGGACCCTACCCTGGGCCAAGCTGTTCGAGCCGGCGATTGCCCTCGCCAAGACGGGCTTCTCCATCTCGCCCCGGCTCCACCAGTTGCTCGGATGGATGCCTCGCCTCCCCAAGGTTGCGCCGGCCAGCGGCTATTTCTTTCAGGCCGATGGCACGCCCAAGCCGGTGGGCACCAGGCTGACCAATCAGCCCCTGGCAGAGGTGCTCGAGGCGGTGGCGCTCGGGGGGGCCGACGCTTTCTACGCCGGCGCCATCGCCAAGGACATCGTCGCTGCCGTTGTCGGGGACAAGCGCAACCCAGGGAGGCTGAGCCTTGCCGACCTGGCGAGCTATCGGGCGGTCGAGCGGAAAGCGATCTGCGCGGCCTACCGCTCATTTCAGGTGTGCGGGATGCCGCCGCCGACCAGCGGGGGAGTGGCGGCCCTGCAGATCCTCGGCCTGCTGCAGCGCTTCGATCTTCGGTCATTGGGGGTGGGCTCGGTGCCTGCGGTGCATCTATTTGCCGAGGCCAGTCGGCTGGCCTTTGCGGACCGCGATCGGTACGTGGCTGACCCCGACTTCGTTGCCGTGCCGGTGGCCGGTTTGCTCGACCCCGCCTATCTCGCCCAACGGTCGACGCTCATCAGCCCTGCCCGCACCATGGGTAAAGCCACCGCCGGGACGGTTGGGTCTCCTGGTGTCAGCCGCTGGGCGCCTGACGCCTCGCTCGAGTTGCCGTCGACCACCCATGTCGTCGTCGTGGATGGTGCTGGCAAC
>JAUVCD010001038.1 GCA_030590865.1 Myxococcales bacterium
GTGTCTAGGTCGTGTAGCCGCAGAGACGAGTCCGGGTGGGCGCTGGAGATGGACAGCGGCTGCGCCAGGTTCAAGGCGTAGAACCAGCGCTGGGACTGGTGGATTAGGGTCGACGGATCGGACAGCCGGGACGAGACCTCGGGATGGCGTGGGCAGAAGCGCACGAAGGAGCCGCCCTCCATGATGAGTCTGCCGAAGCCCAGAGCGAGCTGCACGGCGCCGTGATCGGACCGGTGATCACCCACGGCGTAGAAGTCGTAGGAGTGGGCCATTCCGGAGCAGTGTGGATAGAATCGGTCACCGTGGGCGCGGCCGACGAGCTGCTGGATTACCACCGCCATCTTCTCCTCTTCCGTGCGACGGTCGGCGCTCTTGATATAGGCCCGGGCGTCGCGAAAGAAAGTAGAGGCGTAGACGTGCTTTACGGCTTGCTCGAGCTCGTAGAGTCGGATCTCCTCGCTGGGAGCGGAGTTGGCCAGCATCACCGAGCCGTACACGCCGGCGAAGGGGTGCAGCATGTTGTCTTCAAGCAGGCTCGAGGACCGGACGGCCAGCGGATACCGGACGTTGCCGAGCACCATCCGCAGATCCTGGGTGACCTGGTAGGGCAGGGCGGCGCGTGCGAAGGCCCGGGCGATCTCGTCGTCGTCGTCGGTCGTGTACACCAGCTCATCGAGGTGGTTCTGCTCCAGGAACTCGTCGAAGGCGTCGGTGGCCAGCACGAAGCACTGGGGGATGCGCACTGCCATGCCGCCGAGCTCGGTGCCGCCCCGGTCGCCGGCGAGCAGGTGGTTCATGAAGGCCAGGCCCCGGGCCTTGCCCCCCAGGGATCCGGTGGACAGCCGGGTGAATAGCCCCTCGGACTCGAACACCGTCCGGCTGAGGTCCGAGATGACCCCGGCCCGGGTCCCTTGCCGCAGGATGCGCAGCTCGGCCAGGGTCTGGCTACGCAGCTCCTCAGCGGTGCTGAAGTCGCTCAATTGCTGAGGGCGCATCACCTCGGCCATGGCGAACTCGCTGCGGGCCACCAGCCAATTGGAGAAGTGGTTGCGTGAGGCGTGGTACTCCAGGGAGGCCGCCGGGACCTCGCGGATACACTGCTCGAACTCGCTAACATCAGTGGCCCGACGGATCTCGCTACGGTCGGGCATGCGGAAGATGAAGGGGCCGAACCCGAGGTCGTTCCTCAGGAAGCGACGGATCCGCTGCAGCAGCCGCTGGGAGTGCTTGTTGACGAACAGCACGCCCAGCTCGGCCTCCAGGGAGGCGTACTTCTGCTCGGAGGACTGCAGCAGAATGGGCAAGTCAGGGGCCTCGGCGCGAATTCGGCCCAGCAGCGTCACCCCGGCGTCGGGATCGAGCTCTCCGTCCCGCGGGAACCCCGCGTCGCTGATCACGGCGATGAGATTGTTGCGGTAGCGCTCGTACAGCTCGGTGGCTCGCTCGAAGTCCCGCGCGAGCAGCACCTTGGGCCGGGTGCGCATGCGCATGAGTCGCTGCAGCCGGTTCATGCCCTCGGAGCACAGGGACTGGGACTGCATCATCAGCTCGGGGTACAGGGCCGACAGGAACGATGAATAGTAGCGAATGGAGTCTTCCACCACGAGGATCACACGTACGTCTGCCGAGGTGATGTCGTGCTCGATGTTCGCCTGGTCCTCGATGAACTTGGAGATGGCCAGCAGGATCCTCGCGTCGCCGTTCCAGGTGAACACGCCGTCGAGATCAGGATCGTCTACGAGGGTCTCCAGCCTCTTCAGCTCGCGATTATTGAAGGCGAGCAGCACCACGGGCAGACCGTGTGGGCGGTCCTTGACGCGGCGGGCGAAGGTCGTCACGTCCATGTCAAAGAGCCGGGTGACCACCAGCACCAGGTCGAAGCGCCGTAGGTTCATGAGCTCCAACGCCGCGGCGCCGCTGTCGACGTGAGTAAACCGTGGGGCGCTCGACAGGCTGAGCGTCTCGTACTCCAGGTACACCTTCTCGGTGAGGTGCCCGTCCTCCTGCAGGATATAGGAGTCGTACAGCGACGACACCAGCAGCACCTCCCGGACGCGGTGCTCCATTAGATCATAGAGTTGGCGCTGCTTCTTGCTCGCTCTGTCTGCGCTGCTCTGGCTGCTGCTGTTCTTGGCGTTCGTGCTCATGTGCTCCATGGGGGGGGCGATGCTGGAA
>JAUVCD010000329.1 GCA_030590865.1 Myxococcales bacterium
GCTCATCCGCATGAAGCCGCGCAAGGGGCAACACGTTGGCCTCAACCGGCTCGTCGAACAGACGCTGGCCGAGTTAGCGCCAGAGCCGCGGGCCAAAATCCTGGCCGACCTGATTCCGCTGATCATCGAAGAGCTGAAGAAGCCACCGCCCAAAGCGACTCAGGGCGCACAGACCACCTCCGACCCGTCGTTCAAGTACAAAGATGCCTCGTACTTGATGCTCACTTACGAGAAGACCCAGCTCATCTCGGATCAGTCCTTGAAGAAAGAGCTGATGGCGGCCCTCACCGAGTGGGCCATGACGGACTTCGATCGCCGTTTGCAGGAGCGGAGTCAGGCTTATGGGATGGAACAGCTGCTGCGCCGCATCGGTCCTTCAGGCGTGGTCAGACTGCCGTCACTGATGCACAAGGGCAGTCGGAACCTGGCGAAGATGTCCGACATCATCTCGAAGATCGGCTCGAAAGAGACGAAGAACGAGGCTGGCGTCAGGCTCGTCGAGATCATCAAGTACGTCGCGTCGGAACAGTGGCGCAAAGACAAGCTGCCTGAGCTGAAAGAAGCCAACCGCACGGCTGGTTTCGATCCCACCGAAAAGCAGCTCACCAAGCAGCTCGCCGATTTTCAAACCGAGTCGGTCGCCCGGGTGTTCGCGTCGATGAAGAAAGTCGGCGGCAAGGCCATGGTCGATCACTGCCTGGCCGTAGCTGCAGACAAGAAGCAGCCCAAGAAGCACCGACAGACGGCACTGGCTGCGCTCGAAGGTCACCTCGATCGGCGCAACACTGAGCAGATCGACCAGTTGTTCGCCATCACCAAGGCCGACCCTCCGGCCATCGTGACCGACCAGGCGTTCCGTCGCATCCGGGAGATGCCTCGTGCGGTGGTCAAGGACAAGCTCTACGGCTTCTTCGAGTCGAAGGACTGGAAGCTACGTAGGCTGGCCGGCGCGACCCTTCTGCAGATGTCCACGGTCAAACATGCAGAAGAGTTCCTCAACGCCCTCGGTGACAAGGCCAAGACCAACTACAATCTGGCCGAGGCCATCACCTTTGGTGCTTATCTTGCGAGCTTGAAGGAAGGCGATCCGCTAGAAGCAATCGCCGGCCGCATGAAACGAGGCAAGACGCCAGCCAGGCTGGCTGCGATTTCGTACTACTTCGAGAAGGGTGACAAGACCATGATCGACCAGATCAAGCCCTTCGAAGGAGACCAGCAGGCCATTGCCGAGTGCGAAGAGGACGGCAAGTGCGACTGGACATGCGTCATCGGCGAGGGCAAGACGAAAGAAACGAAAGAGATAAAAACTGTCGGAGATTTCGTCACCTACTGCATCAAGCCTAAGATGCAGCGTACCGAGCCGGCGAAGAAAAAGCCCACCATCGGCGACAAGAAGAAAAAGGGCGACGACAAAGACGCCGCCCCAGGCAAGACGAAAGACGAGTGAGCTTCCGATCACGGATCAACCCCAGCCAGCAGCGAGCCCACAAAAGAGAAGATGAACGGCGACCCCAATAAGAAGAGCCCACGGAACTTTCAATGCCGTGACGTGCTGTGGGAGACGTTCGAGCAGATGGCTCGCGACCTCGAGTGCTCCATCGACTACCTCATCAACGAGGCGATGAAGCAGTACGCGCGTCAGCGAACCTACGGCGCACGAACGCCCTTCCCGACCAGCGGAGTCCAAGGCGCTACCGCCGAGCCTCGGGCGTCCCACCCACAGCCGGCACCACCACAGGTCGCACCTCACGCTCCTGCGATGGCCCCAGCTGGCGGCGCGGCTCCACCGCCTCCGCCACCACCAGGGGCAGGCGCGCCACCGCCACCACCGGGACCCCAGCCCCCGGCCGCGCAAGGCTATCCGGCGGCTCCGCCCGGACCACCGGCGATGCCACCTGGACCACCGGCGATGCCACCAGGTCCGCCGCCTCCGCCAGGAGCGCCAGGCGGAGGCCGGCCACCGGCGCCACCGCCAGCTGGCAGTCGGCCGCCGTCAGTGGTCCCACCAAAGCCGCCAGGCCCGCCACCGCCCCCAGGACCGCCAGGGGCACGA
The DNA here is from genome assembly GCA_030590865.1 of Myxococcales bacterium. Taxonomy (GTDB): domain Bacteria; phylum Myxococcota_A; class Polyangia; order Polyangiales; family Polyangiaceae; genus JAPYTK01. The sequence goes on from JAUVCD010000329.1 coordinate 2,054, forward strand.
CCGCCCGGTCCTCCTGGTGCGCCACCACCTCCTCCAGGGATCGGCGTACCGCGACGGCCGAGCGGCGCACCGCCGCCTCCGGGACCGCCGGGACCGCCGGCGCCCCCCCCAGGCGGCTACCGACCGCCGGGCGCACCGGCACCCCCAGGTGCGGCACCACCAGGCATGGCTGCCGGCCCCCCGCCGCCACCTCCGCCCGGTGGCTTTCAACAGCCCGGCGCCATGCCCGGGCCGCCGCCCGGAGCGCCACCACCAGGACCGCCAGGACCGCCACCACCCGGACCGGCACCTGCCCCGATGGGCGGCGAAGCAAACAAGCTCGTCCTGTACTACCGAGGCCAGCGCCACGAGGTGAACAAGGACCGCTTCATCATTGGACGAGGCAAGCAGTCGAGCGACTTGACCATCAAGGACCCGAATGTGTCGCGCCAACACGCGATGATCGAGAACCTGAACGGTCAGTACTTCATGGTCGACATGGGCTCGACGAACGGCATCGAGTTCAACGGGCAGAGGTTGCAGCGCAAACCCATCGCATCGAGCGACGTGTTCAACATCTGCGATCACGAGCTCAAGTTCGTGATCGAATAGGAGTCCTCTCATCGTCGGTCGCTCCGTCGTGCACGCCATCGCAAGCACCGCGATTGGCGCCCGCGAAAGGGTGACCGGAAGACTGAGCAGTACGGTTGTTCTGATCGCAGCGCTTACGGTGAGCGGCCGTGCCCACGGGGCCGACGATTTGGCGCTGCCCCCGTGGGGACAAACAGCCCTGCCGAACTGGGCGAGAAGCGTCCAGATCCGTGACCCCGAGCAACCGGTCAGAGTAGCTCCAGCACCTACGGCTGCCCGCCGTGGCTCGGCGTCTCGCCAAGCCTATCTACCCCTGTTCGGGGCGCAGGTGGGACCAGGCTGCCATCGACCGTGGCTCCACATCGGCCCCCAGGCTTGGGTGTGCCACGACGACGTGGAGCTGTCGGGCTTTCCGCCGATGTCGGTCGACCAATCGATGGTGCGCTCCGGTCCTGATGGGCTACCGTTCCGATACTTCTTCGTCACCGCTGACGGGTCGCTGGCCTACGAGCGCATCGAGGACACCGATGTAGGCGAGCCCGCCATGGCCCTGGAGCCGGGCTTCGCGGTGGCGGTCGTGGAAGAACGCCGACTGGGGCGAGAGCTCTATGGGCGCACTAATCGCGGATTATGGGTGCCGATGCGTGATCTGGGGGCCGCGCGAACTTTCGCATTTCGCGGGGCCGATGTTGGCACTTTGGTCGATGGGACCATCCCTTTCGCTTGGGTAGTGGTCGACCATGCGCGCCTGTTTTCTAGGCGCGGCCAGATGTTTGTCGCCAACGGCGAGCGCCTGAGTCGCTTCCAGAAGAGCGGCTTCCTCGAGCAAGTGGACGGTTTTCAAGGAAGCTACGCCCGAGTCGACGACGACAACTGGATCCGGACCCGCGATGTGCGCCATCCGACGCTGGCACCGCCGCCGGCCGAGCCGGGCATTCCCCTCGGGGAGCGTTGGATCGACATCGAGCTCGCCAGTCAGACCCTGGTCGCCTACGAGGGCACGCGGCCCGTCTTTGCCACCATCGTGTCCACCGGCAAGAGCAAGCGCAAGGGACACCCCTTCGAGACCCCCTTGGGGGTGCATCGAATATGGGTGAAGCTGCTGAGCTCGGTGATGGACAACCTGGAGAACGAAGAAGCCTCGCGCTACTACCGCATCGAGGACGTCCCCTACGTGCAGTACTTTTCGAAAGGCGTGGGCCTGCACGCTGCGTTCTGGCATCGCTCCTTCGGTCACGTCCGCAGCCACGGTTGCGTCAATCTGGCCCCCCTGGACGCCAAACGACTGTTCACTTGGACCGGGCCGCACATGCCGGCCGGATGGATTGCGGTGCTGCCCACTCGCTACGAACCGGGAACGATTGTGCGGATTCGGTGACCCGCGGGTTTTCTGACTCTCTGGCAGGCGACTGCTAGAGTTGCGGCGCGATGGTGTCTCTCCTTTCGGCTGTTCGGGACATCGGCAGGCTTCGCGAGATCTACGTGGTGCTGGCACGCCACGGGTTCGCCGATTTGGCGCAGCGCCTTGGCTTCCGGGGAGGCAAGGCAAGCGACCAGGCCGAGAACGGCAAAGACGGAGCGATCCCCCACTCAGAGCGGAAATCCGGAGACCGGGAGAAAACGCTGGTGTCTTTGGCGGAGCGGGTCCGCCTGGTGGTCATGGATCTCGGCCCCTCTTTTGTGAAGCTCGGACAGATTGCCTCGACCCGCCCTGACATCCTCCCGGCCGAGTGGATCGTCGAGCTGAAGAAGCTACAGGATGAGGTCAACCCGCTGGACTTCGAAGAGATCCGGCAAGCTATCGAGACGTCCCTGGGCGCACCGCTCGAGGAGATCTTCGACGAGGTCGACGAAGAGCCTTTGGCGGCGGCTTCGATCGCTCAGGTGCACCGTGCGGTGCTCAAGCACCCCGACGGACCGAAGCAGGTAGTGGTCAAGGTCCAGCGCCCGAAGATTGCCGGCACCATCGTGCGAGATCTCGAGCTGCTCCACACGCTGGCGCGCTTCATCGAGCGCACCATTGTCGAGTCCCACATCTATCAGCCCACGGCACTCGTCGATCAGTTCGACACGGCGATCACGAGCGAGCTCGACTTCACGCTCGAAGCGGACAACGCCAAACGTTTCGCCCAGAACTTCGAGGGCCACCCCCACGCCGTCTTCGCGTCGATCTACAAGGACGCGTCCAGCAAGCGAGTGATCACCATGGATCTGCTCGATGGCCACAAGGTCTACAAGGCCATCGAGGATCACGGGCACCAGGGACCGGTCATCGCCAAAGCGGCGGCAGGCATCATCATCAAGATGATTTTCGAGGACGGTTTTTTTCACGCCGATCCTCACCCTGGAAACATCCTGATCGGCGGCGAACCGAAGACGCCAAAAATCGGCTTGGTCGATCTAGGAATGGTCGGACGGCTCTCGACGGAGATGCGGGCCAAGACCATCGACATGATGATCGCCGCCGTTCGCAACGATCACGAAGCACTGGCGGATGCGCTTTATTCGGTGGGCACGCCCACCCAGAAGGTCGACAAGCGAGCCTACCGTGCCGAAGTCAGTCGGCTGGCCGACAAGTGGCTCAACAAGCCGCTCAAAGAGATCGACTTTGCCGCAATGATCGCCGACCTGGTCAAAGGCGCGACCAAATACGGCCTCGAGATCCCGGCTGACTTCTTGCTCGTTGGAAAGGCGCTGATGACCATCGAAGGGGTCGGCAAGGAGATCGATCCAGACATGGATCTCTTCGAAGAAGCCCGCCCCTACTTCATGGACATGTTGCGCAAGCGCTATGCGCCCGAACGAGTCGCAGGCGACATGTGGCGCGGCCTCGAGCGGCTGAGCAGCGCCGCCTACGATCTGCCTCAGCAGCTTCGCGAAGTGATGGATGACCTCCGCCTTGGACGGTTGACCCTGCGCACTCAGGACGTCGATTCACCGAAGGTGATCGACCAACTCGGACGGCGCGTCTTGGCCGGTTTGGTCGTCACCGCCTTCGTGCTCGGCGGCGTATGGCTGCTCCCTCAGGGTGAAATTCTGCAACTGGTGGGCATCGCGCTGGTGTTGTTCGGCCTGGCATGGTTGTTCTGGCACGTGGCCCTGGACTTTCGACGGCGGTAACGTAGGCTCATCCAAGCGATGCTGCGCCCTTCGATGCTCTTCGGCGTCGCTGTGCTCACCGCCAGCGCCTGTGGACCGACGCCCACGGTCGATGCGCCCCTGGCACCAGCTGCCAGCATTTCGGTGCGGGACACAGCCAATAGCCCCGAGGCAACCCGTGCAGGTTGGCGGTATCACCCAACTGAGATGTCCGAGATACTCGACGGTGCTCCGCTGCCTGACGGCTCGTGGCTACTGGTCGGTGAGCTCGGTGAACGATGGCGAACCGATCCGCTGCCTCGGCAGACCGAGAAGAACGAAGGGCTCGACGGCCGCACCTATTTCGCCAGGGCGACCATTCACCGCGCACCAGAGCGGATCAACCGCATCGTCCGCTGGTCCGCCCGCCGCTGGCTCTTCGTTGGAGAGAGCGGCACCATCTACAACTCCAGCAGCGCTCTTGGACCGCTGACCGCGTCGGTCGCTCCCCCGGTCAATTTGCACCAGGTAGCCGGCAGCGCCCAGGGTCTGGTCAGCATCGACAGCCTTGGCCAGCTGTATCGCTATGACGGAGCTACCTGGAGCGCCCCGCAGGGGGGACCAGGCTCGGGGTGCACCACCGGAACCCTCTGCCGGCGGCTGTTCGATGTGGCGGCCACCAATGATGGGAAGCTTTTAGCCCTCGCGATCCCCGAGCAGCTGCTGTCGAGCGATGACGGCGGCAAGAGCTGGACCGTTCGAGACGGTGACCCTTTTGGCGCGGGACGCCTGCTGCGCTCGGTTGCAGGCGAAATCTTGATCGAAGGTCCCCACCTGACCAAACGCTGGACCGGCTCGGGGGACCTGACAATCGTGAAGGACAGCCTGGAGCTGAAGCTCCCTACAGAGGGTCACCTCGCCCTGCTGCCAAGCCGCGGTCCTTCGACCAGCGCCATCGAAGAACGGCGCGCAGCCTTCAGCGGCGCGCGCTACTACGAGGTGTTTGCCGACCCGGAGAACAGATACCTCAGCGACTCGACGGGCAAGACCCAATCCAGCAAGACCACGGGGAAGTCGGCCAGCGGGCACCAAGTGTCGTCGAGACCAAAGCCTTGGCTGCTCGCCTCGGGGCGAATCGACCGGCCTCTGTCGGTGAAGCGGCTCGACCTGACCACACCGGCAGAGCGAGCCGCAGGCGCCAAGAGCGCCCCTCAGCCAGCCGGAGCAGCCCCTGAGTGTGAGGCGCTACGCCTAGCCGCCCGTGATGCCGCAGTAGTGATCGCTTGCATGCGCGACCCGGGCCCAACGGTCATCATCGATCTCTACCGATCAGCAGACGCCGGCAAAAGCTTCGCCAAGGTGGGCACCCTGGCGGGACCAGACGACGACCTGTCGCTGGCCGTGGCGGCCGATGGGAGCATCTTGGTCGCCGGTGCCTGTCTGAGCAAGACGCCTGCCGACCGGCAAGGAGGACGATCAAAAAGCACATCGGCCTGTGAGCCCCGAGCACCCATCCTCTTTTCTGCCCGCCGGGGGAGCAAGCCTCGCAAGAGCGTGGCTGGCGACCTGACGGACCGAGCCACCAGTGTCGCTTGGTCCCTCGACGGTGAGCGAGCCTATCTGTTCGGACGGCGTGCCAAAGACGAACGGATCGCCTTGTTCGTGTCCCGCGACAGGGGCAAGACCTTCTCATCCCGACCCCTCATTCCGCCGAAGGGCGCACAGGGACACTGGGACACCGAACGAGATGCGCCCCGCACCCTTCACCCTGGGACCCACGGCGAGCTCGGCATGGTGCTCGGCTCTCACCCACCAGCCTATGCCGTCGCTGATCCGGATGGTCGCATCACCAGTGTCGCCCGACTTCCCGACGGCGTCGCAGCAGTGAGTGGCCACGGGCGATTCATTTTCGCCTTGGGCCCCAACCCTGAGCAGGACGACGGCCCCCTGACTTTGGCGGGTTGGGAGTCGGCGGACGCTGGCCTGTCCTTTCGAAAGATCGGGCTCCCCATGGTGATGCTGGTCGACGAGCTCGACGAGCCGATGGCGGTAGAGTGTGCCTTTGCTGGCTGCGTGATCAGCAGCCGGCTGACCCGCATTGGTTGGAACCAGCCAGCACCGCAAACCCCGGTGACGCTCACACCGCACCGAGGACCCGCCCCTGCGATCCAGCCCGCGGTGCAGACGCCCATCGCTTGCTCACTGGACGACAAGCGCGGTTGGACGACAGTGGACAACGTCTTCGAACCGGTGCTGCCCGCAGCATCCCACGCCATGCGCGGCTCTTCGGTCTGGTCGACTCTTCGTTACGACGACGAGGCGGGCGAAGTGACGGCGCTCACCCTTTCAGTCCGCAGCAACAACCAGCGGCTCAGTCGGCAGCCCCTGCTGAGCAAGGTGCGAGATCGGGCCCGCTACGGATACTACGTGTCGCGACAGATGGAGGGCTACGCGGCGGCCCGAGTGGGCCTTCCCAAGACGCGATCGGAGCTGGCGGGTCACCCCATCAAGCTCGACGTAGGCTGGACGAACTACCAGACCGATACCCAGGGCAAAGCCACGGTCGATCAACTCGGCGCGCTGGTGACCGCAGACGTGACTCCAGGAACCCGTCCTCACCTGGTCGCCGGGCTGCTGTCGGTCTCACCCAAAGGATTGTTCGTGCGCCCGAGCGCCACTCGCAGCGACACGGTCGTCGTCGATCTGATGGGCAAGGTCACTCACCAGAGCCGCTACCCTGCATGGCCGACCGTCAACGCTACGGCCAGTCACAGCGATGCGGTGCTCGTGGGAGCGAGCGCACTGGCGGTCGGTATGTTCGCCTCCGACCAAGAGTCAGCGACCACGACGGTAGCCTTCGCCAAGCTCGGCGCCAGCAGCGGGAGCACCTCCTTTTTTCGCTTCGCGCCTGAGGGCGCCTACGACCGCTTCGTGGGGACCTGGTGGAGCTATCAAGGGAACGATGTTGGAATGATCACTCATGTGATCGACGTGGTTGCATCCCGTGGCTACGCGACCTTCACCCCCTTCACGGCCGCCGGACAGCTTGGAGCACCCGTCGCTGTGCCGACCCAGCTCGATCTGCCGACCACGCTGGCGCCTTGCAGCCAGGCTGAGCGCCAGAGCACGCCGCGGGTCAACGCCCCCTTCGCACCAGGGACGCGTCACCCCGTTCTGGTGCAGACCTCGGTGGACAGCCGCGTGCTGCTCACCGATCGAGCCATTCTCCACGGCACACCCGAGGCGCCTTGCGTAGCGGCCTTTCACGCCCGAGAGCTACGTCGTCCCGACCAGCGTATGGTCGCGATCATCGCCGGGGATCTAAAACGTGCTTGGCTGTTTCGGGAGACCCCTGCGGGCAAGCGTTCGCTCGACTACCGACCCATGCGCTGTGCGCTGTCGCCTGGCGCGGCTATCCCTGCCGGCGTCTGGCAAGCGCCGGGCACGGTGCGGAGGTAGCTCGCCGTGTGCCCGCCAGCAGGGACCCAAAGCCACCTGAGCCCAAGTCGGCGTCCCACCTTGTTGGTGTGGGGTTTCATGGGCTGCGGAAAGTCGACCGTCGGGCGCTTGGTCGCGAAACAGAGCGGCGCTCGATTTTGCGATCTGGACGACTGCATCGAAGCGGCAGCCGGCGGGCCGCTGGCCGTTCTCTTCGAAGAGGGTGGGGAGCCCGCTTTTCGTCAGGTCGAACAGCAACAGTTTGCGCTGGTTCTCGACGGAGCGGCCCAGGAGAACAAGTGCCTGGTCGTGGCGCTCGGTGGCGGCACCCTGCTGGACCCGCAGGTGCGGGCTCGGGCCCTGTCCGAGACCTTCGTCGTAGCGCTGAACGCGCAGGTCGACACCATCACGACACGGACCTCTGGCAGCCAGCTTCCGCAACGACGACGACCGTTGTTGGATGGCGCCGACCCGCGAGGGACGATCGAGCACTTATTGAAGCAACGCAGCGTGGCCTACGATGAGACCCACATCACGATTTCCACCGATGACCGCACGCCCGAATGGGTCGCCAGCGAGCTGCTGAACCGCTGGCAGGGGTGGCACCCGGCTTGCTGATCCGATGCAGACCTCGTACCGTTTTTGGCGCTGAGCCGCCTCTCCGGTAGACTAGTGTTTGGGTGGTGCCTGGTCCCACCCCATCGGGGTCACTATGCGAATACGAGTGAAAGAGCTGCTCAGCACTGGATTGGTTGTCGGCATCGGTATGGCGACGATGGGCTGTACCGACACTGGATCGACGATCTTCATCCGCCAGATTCAGTTGCCTGACGCAGAAGACAACTGCACGGTGCGGCCCGATCCGTCCGCCACTTACACGGCTGCCGGCTTCCTCGACACCTCGCTCGGTGGAGGCGCTTACGAAGCCGCGATGTTGGTAGGCAACCAGATGTCCCGACGAGGTGACGAGGACACCCTGCGCCCCGAGACGAGCCGCGTGCAGTTCTACGAGGCTGAGCTCGAGGTCTTCG
>JAUVCD010000711.1 GCA_030590865.1 Myxococcales bacterium
GAGCTGGCCATGGCTGAGCGTCTCGCTGAAGTGCTGGCGCTGACCATCGAGTCCTACCGCACCGAACAGGTCCTGCTGCAGCTCTTCGCCACAGCGCTGCCCGATCTCTGCGCGCCTGACGCGCTGACCGGTTTCATGGGCGGCTTGGCGGAGTACATCCACCAGCTGCGACTGTCGCCAGAGTACCGCAATCGTCTGGAGCTCGCCGAGGCCATCGGACGGGTCGCTGCCAGCGGTTCTGCCGAGACCCGGCTGGCCACGGGGATCATCGAGCGCGTCGAGGATTACATCAAGGAGCTGGGCTCGGGAGCCGAAGGTGATGGCGTCGTCGAGCTGCCCTACGATCTTCTGGACGAGGAGATCGGCGATTGATGGTGCTGGGTGGTGCACAGCCGCCTGAGCGGGTCGTCCCGGTTCCGCTGCAACAGGACGGCGCCGGCGTGCGCGTCGCGGTCATCGACTCGGGGGTCGATCCGAGCCATCCCTGGTTCGCCGAGGCCACCCTCTCTCACTTGCGGTTGGAGCGCTACGGCAAGGGCTACCGAGTCGTCGAAGATGAGGGGGGGGACCAAAGCGGTCACGGCACTGCTTGTGCCGGGATTATCCACCGCATGGTGCCGGCGGCCACCATCGTGAGCTTGCGGGCTCTCGGTCCTGACGGTCGCTGTTCTAGGGGAGCTCTCATCACGGCTCTGCAGCATTGTGTCAAAGAGCGTTTTGGCGTCGTCAACCTCAGCCTGGGTATCGACATTCCTAGAAAAATGCCTCTGAAGGTCGCCGATCACCTGCCCATCTTGAGCCTCTACGAGCTGGCGGACGTGGCCAATACCCTTGGGGTGGTGCTGGTTGCCTCGGGACCCAACGTGGCCCAGTTTCGGACCTATCCGGGACGGTTCAAAGCGCTCATTGGCGTTGGTCGCGGCAATTTTGCCGAGCTGTCGACGCTTCGAAGCGCCCGCACCCAGGATCACGAGCTGTTGGCCCCAGGAACGGACGTGGTGGCCCCGGCGCTCGGCGGTGGTGAGCGACGTTGGACCGGGACGTCTTTCGCCTGCCCGTTCGTGACCGGTCACGTGGCTCGCATTCTGGCGGCGCGATCGGGCCTTCCCATCGAAGCGGTCAAGGCATCGCTTCACGCCCTCGCCGCCGAGCAGCAAGCCGGACCAGCCCCACGCAAGGAGCAGTCATGAAGCCACTGGACCCTCTCAGCCGCACCGACGGGGGCAAGCTCGACGAGCCATCGAGCATCGAGCGTCTCTTGCGAGAGGCAGCCCCAGCCGCCGTGCGCACCGAGCTGGCTCGCCTCGACGGTCTAGAGCTCGCCGGAGTCGAGGCAGCGAGCCGCGGCTACGCCCATGCTGCGCTGGCGCTGCGGGAGGGGCGCCTCGATGAGGCCCATGAGGCATTCGTTCAGGCGGCGGAGGATCTCGAGCGGGCCGGAGAGCTCGAAGCGGCGGTCTTGGCCCGTTGCGAGGGCTGGCTGTCTGCCATTCGGCGCGGTCCCCGCAAAATCTACGCTGATGCCATCGAGGCACTCGAGGTCCTCGCCAAGGCCCACCGCGACAGCCCGGTCGTCCAAGTGGTGGCCACCCACTACCGTGGCACGGCATTGCGCTATTCCGGTCGAGCGGAGGCGACTCTCGGGGTGCTGCTCGAGGCCTTTAGGGCGTCGGACGGGATGTTCTCCGAGCGGGCGCAGGTGCTCAACTCGCTGGGGACGCTCTACGTCGTGCTCGGAGCCTATGGCGCGGCCCGCTCGGTGCTCGAGCACGCCGCCGAGCTCAACCACCAGATTGGCGATCGGGTCAGTGAGGCCATTTCCTACGGGCAGCTCGGCAGTGCCGCTTTGGCGCTCGGCGACCTGGTCGAAGCCCGCCGCTTCTTGCAGAAACAGGAGTGGTTTGCGTCTCGTGTGGGTGACGCTTTCGGGCAGTCACGGGCGCTGGTTCTGCTCGCCGACCTGGCGATCGATCTCGGACGTCCTGACGACGCGGTCGAGCTTGCCGAACAGGCACGAAGCTTGGCAGCGGGGGTCACGCCCCCGCTGAACATGTGGATCGCCTATTCGACTCGCACCATCGGCCGAGCAAAGATGGACCTCGGCGATGCCGGTGCCCGAGCTGATCTCGAGGCAGCGCGGGAGCGCTTTCGAAAAATCGGTAATCAACTCGGCGAGGCACTGGTCACCTGGGACCTGGCCCGCCACAGCGCCGCGTGCCAGCGCCCTGGTGACGAGGCGGCGAGCGAGGACGAGCGCTGCTGGCATCGCAGCGCCTGGGCCTTTGCCTCCCTTGGTCTGACCGCGCGAGTGGCCCAGGTATTGACCGACCTGCGGGCGCTCACCACCGACCAGAGCGAAGCGGTGGCCCTCGATCTCGCCATCGCGGCAGCCGGTCAGTCCTACGCCCACTTGAGCGCTGCCCACGAGGTGGAGCTGGTGTTCACCGAGCCTGACACCTTGGCGACCATCGCCACCCGGCGAATCGCTGGCCAGCGGAATCTCGGGCGGATCGCGGCCCAGACCCTTGCAGGGGCTGGACTCTACTTGGCGGCCATTGCTGCCGGCGGCATCGGGACGGGGATCCGAGTGGAGCCCAAGCGGCGTTGCGAGGCTGCCTTGGTCGGCCAGCTACCGGGGCTGGCATTGTGGGCCTGGAATGCCGACACCTGCACGCTCAGCGAGATTGCGCGAGATCTGAGCGCCTTGCGGGTGACGCTAGGGGATGACACCCGCGCGGTGCTCGCCCTGTGTCCAGCGGCAACCATCCGATCGGCCCCCTTCGCCGGCGAGCTAGCCCCCGAGGTCATCGGTGCCGACGTGGCGCCGATGCTGAGCAAGGCGCTCAGCGATCCGCCGGCCACGCTGCGGCGCCTCCCAGGCTGTGGCTGGGACGGCGAGGCTGAAGCGCTGGCGCGGATGAGCGGGTTTCGGAGCGTGTCCTAGAGGCGCGTCCGAGTCTGAGTCCGCATCCGGGTCCGGGTCCGCATCCGAGTCCGAGCCCGAGTCCGAGCCCGAGTCTGCATCCGAGCCAGAGTCCGAGTCCGAAGCGGATTCGGAGGCGGAGGCGGACTCGGGCTGGTGCAATCCGGGTACATGGTGGACAAGACGTACCGGGGACATCGTTGACACCTAAGAAGGTTTGGCAGGAGGCGTGCCATGCCTTGGAAAGTCAGTGATGTCGTGAGTGAGCGAATGATCTTTATCGCCCGTTTGGAGCAGGGCGAGAGCATGTCCAAATTGTGCAGGGAGTACGGAATCTCGAGGACGACGGGCCACAAGTTTCTCAAGCGGTTTCAACAGGAAGGCCCCAAGGGCTTCTTGGACCAGAGTCGTCGACCGCATCGGAGTCCAGGGCGAACGCCCAAGGAGGTGGTGCGGCTACTGGTGGCTGCCCGCAGGCGCTACGGATGGGGAGCTCGGAAGCTGCGAAAGGTGCTGAGCGGCAAGCACTCTGGAGTGCGGTTTCCAGCTCTCAGCACGATATCGAACATTCTCGCACGCGAGGGATTGGTCGAGCCCCGCAAGCGCAAGCGGCGAATTTCACCTGACACCGCCCCGCTGTCGCATGCCGACCAGCCCAATGCGGTTTGGTGTGGCGACTTCAAGGGCCAGTTTCGGTTGGGTAATCGAAAGTACTGCTACCCACTGACGATCAGCGATGCGCACAGCCGCTTCATCATCGCCTGTCAGGCCCTCGAGGGAACCGAGAGTTTACCGACTGCCAACGCCTTCGAAGCCGCGTTTCGGCTGTACGGATTGCCTCGGGCGATTCGCACCGACAACGGCACGCCCTTCGCCTCGGCGCGGAGCGTGCTGAGTCTGAGTCGACTGTCCGTTTGGTGGCGTCGTTTGGGCATCGTCCACGAACGCATCGACCCTGGCCACCCGGAGCAGAACGGAGTCCACGAGCGTATGCACCGAACCCTCAAGCAGGCCACCACACGACCTGCAGGCGCCAACTCCCTCCAGCAGCAGGAGCGCTTTGACCAGTTCGTCGATGAATTCGACAACGTCAGGCCGCACGAGGCGCTCGACGACCAAACTCCGGCCTCTGTGTACCGACCGTCATCAACCCCTTTTCCCAACGATCTCCCGGAGCCGACCTATCCGCTGCACGACTTGGACTGTCAGGTCTACGACTGCGGAAAGATCCGGATCCCAGGACGGAAACAGTGCTCGTGCTCTCTAGGCACCGTGCTCGCTGGACAGCGAGTCGGCTTGAGAGAGCTCGACAACGGTGCCTGGCTGGTCAGCTTCCTTGACCTGGACTTGGGCGTCATCGAGCCAACCAAGAAAGGCCTACAGCCCCTCCCCGGATGACCCTGCCCTCCCAGGAACCAAAGTGTCCACCATGTCCCCGGCACAAAGTGTTCACCATGTCCCGGGTTGCACAGCTCGGAAGCGGAAGCGGAAGCGGAAGCGGAAGCGGAAGCGGAAGCGGAAGCGGAAGCGGATCCGGGTGGCTCCTTCGCTTGATTGCCGATGGTGCCAGCGTGCTCGGCGGCGTCAAGGGGGCTCGCTTTGCTCGCCCCGGCGCTGGGCGCCGGCTGCGCCCTTGACTCCGCCTGCGCGCGCTGGGGTTGGGGGCGGCAAGCGCAGGAGGGCGCGGCAGAAAGAAGGTACTGGCATGAGTAGACTTCGAATCATCGA
>JAUVCD010000828.1 GCA_030590865.1 Myxococcales bacterium
GGCGTCTGGTGGCCATCGACGAAGCGTCCCAGGACGAGGGCAGCTTGATGGGTTGGAGCCTCGAGATCACTAGGTAACGCCGGCACCCATCACGACGGGCCGCCTGGGAAAAAAGGCAGCCCCGCGGCAGCGGTCTTCAAACATCTGACGGTGCCAGGCCATCACGCTACACTTAGGATGTCCGCGATGCTTGCTCTGCCACGCTTAGTCGAAGGGTCACTCATGCAGCTGCGACTTTCTGCCGTCCTACTGCTCCCCATCATCTTCCTCGGCTGCGGCGACAACACGGCGCCCCAGCTCGACCCCATCGGCGACCGACAGGCCTTCGTCAATACCGAGTTTGCCCTGACGCTTCGCGCCAGCGACGAGGATGACGACGAGCTGACCTTCAGCTTTTCCGGTGAGCTGCCCAACATCGAAGCACGAGCCTCGCTCCAGAACCTGGGCGACGGTCGCGCCCTGTTCCGCTGGACGCCGCTGACCGCCGACGTGGGCATGCCGGCCTTCGACTTCTCGGTGTCTGACGACGAGGCCACAACTCGCGAGACCATCGTCATCACCGTCGTCCCCTCAAATGGGGAGACCATGGCGCCAGTCTTCGTGCAACCGCTGGGGACAGGGACCACCCTCGACGTCCAGTCTCAGAGCTGCCTCGATGTGCCCATCGTGGTCGAAGATCCCGACACGGCGGGAGTGACCCTGAGCGAGGCAGAGCCGCTCATCGACGGGACCACGCTCACCCAAGACAGCGAGCTCACCGGAAGCTGGAGCTTCTGCCCGACTCAGGAACAGCTCGACGCCGACGACCGTTACAACCTGATTCTCTCGGCCGACGATGGCGACAACCCACCGACGCTCAAGGACTATTTGATCGTCCTGCGCACCGAATCGAAGACCGACTGCCCCGGTGAGGCTCCGGTGGTCGACCACACTCCCGAGGATGTCAGCTCGGTGAACGACCTCACCATCACCGCCCAGGTCAGCGATGACGTGGGCATCAAGTACGAACCGCTGCTCTATTACAGCCTCTCACCAACCGGTGATCCGCCAGACGTCACCCAGATGACCCAGCTCACCATGCTGCTGCTCGACGGTGATATGCAGAATGGCAGCTGGGGCGCTGACGTGCCCAACCCGGTGGTCAACAGCAGCCCCGGCTCGACCGCCCAGCTCTATTACGTGATCGTCGTGCAAGACAACGACGACGTCGAGGGGTCTTGCGACCACCTCACCCAGGCGCCAGCCAGCGGGTCCTACACGATCACAGTGGAAAACCCCGGAGGCAGCGGGGGCTTGGGCCTCTGCGACAGCTGCACTGCCGACGTGCAATGTGGAGGACCAGGCGACCTTTGCGTGTTCCTCGACGGTGGCTATCACTGCTTCCAGGCTTGCGCCGGCAACAACGATTGCCCGACTGGTTATTACTGCTCTTTCGCCGACTTCACGTCCGTGGACAATGCGACGGCGCGGCAGTGTATCCCCAATGACTACCAGTGCGATGGCGGCACCAACCCACCGGTCTGCACCGACGACAGCTTCGAGGAGAACGACTCGCTCGCGGAGGCGTCGAGCAAACCGGTGCTCCCCACCGGGTCTCACTCGAGCTTGAAGAGCTGCCCTGCCGGGTCGGGGGACGACGAGGACTGGTACCGGATCGACGTGTCGAGCGAGGGACAGGTCGACCTGTCCCTCAGTGGCGGCTCGGCCACCGATCTGGATCTGGCGCTCTACGACACCAATGGAACGCTGGTCGACAAGAGCGACAGCCTCTCGTCCACCGAGGCGCTCTCCGAATGCGTCACCGCCGGCATCTACTACGTGCGGGTCTATGCCTATGGCAGCGCCGAGAACACCTACTCGCTCACCTACGGCCAAACCAGCGCCAGTTGCGGCAGCAGCTGTCAAGACGATGGCGATGAGAACGACGACAATGCCTCACAAGCACGGTTCGTCGATCTCAACAACCCGCCCTATACCTCGACCACCAATGCCATCTGCGCCTGGGACGACGACTGGTACGAAGTCTACATGTTCAGCGGCGAGACGCTCTATGCCACGCTGACGTTCCACCAGGCCAACGGTATGGAGGACCTGGATCTGTACATCTACCAGGGCACGACGAATCTATCGGTCTGCGACGAGCAGAATCCGATGAGCTGCGATCCGCTAAACGGACAGAGCGGAACCTCTGATGAGACCCTGACTTGGCCGATCACTCAAACCGACACCTACCATCTGGTGGTACACGGCTGGGCCGGCTCGGAGAACCTTTACGACATCTGCATCGGACTGGCGCCAACCGAGTGCCCATAATGGCCCCTGCTCCTCTCAGTCATCATCTGGCGCGGCTTGCCTTGGCCAGTCTCTGCGGCCTCTTGCCCCTCGGGGCTTGTGGCTCTGACTCGGAGGACGACAAAGCCGTGATCACGACGGTGACGGACATCACCCTCGCGAGCTTGGAGCCAGGTCTGTTACTGCCTGGCTCTCAGCTCATTTTGGGTGGTGGCTCGTTCCTGCCGAGCTTCGCGGGTCCCTCGACGTTGCGGCTGAAGGGGACGCTCGACGGGACAGCGGTCGACATCACCGCAGAGGCCGAATTCGTCCATTATGACCACATGGTGGTCTCCTGGCCCGGCGCATTCGCCGCTGGCTTGCCCGCCGATGGCGGCAACTTCGTTGGTGAGGCGAGCATCACGACGCCTAGCGCACTGGATGGATTGACCCACCACTCAGCCCCTCTTGCCGTGAACCTCGAGCTGCGCCCCGAGCTGGCACCGCGGCTCGACTCACTTCAGAACGTAGTGCTCTTCGTCAACGACCCGGTCGTGTGCCACGGCGATGGCTTTCTGCTCGGCGGCGACGAGGGCAGCACCATTGCCTTCGTCGAAGGTTGTTTCACCGAGGAGGGTAGTCCCGATTGTGTGCCCCTCGAGCCCACCGAGGTGGTCTCCGAGCCCTTCGCTCCTTTTGACCGCACCCGGGTGGTGTTTCCCTTCTCACCCCACATTGCGGGGATCGTGCCAGGGAGCTTCACCGGCACCGTGAAGCTCATCAACCGGCACAGCGCACTGGCAGGGGGAGTAGAGCCCGACACGGACACACTGCCCACCACCAACAGCATCATCGAGCCAGCCATCGTCAGCTTCGCGCCATCCACGGCGAGCCTGGGCCAGTATGTCGACATCAGCGGCGGCGGCTTCATCGGGGTCCGGCCAGGGGAGAGCGATGCGATGCTGGCCACGACCACGATCGAGCTGAGCGGGACATTCACGCCAACTGGCGAGGAGCCGATAGCCGCCGACCTGAGCCTGGTGCCCGAGTTCGTCAGCGGACAGGTGGTGCGCTACGTCGTAAACGAGGAGGATGACCTGGGCCAGAGCATCGACCTGCGTAAGGTCGCCGGCAGCTTCACCGGCACCGCCACGCCTCAAGTGCAATTTGGTCAGGATACGGTGACCGGCACCGCCGAGACCATCACCCTCGGGATTGGCCACGTCAGACAGGTGGTGTGGCTGCGCTTCATGCCGACCTACGTCGAGAGTTTGCGACACTTCGGGGTTCGAGG
>JAUVCD010000898.1 GCA_030590865.1 Myxococcales bacterium
ATTCTCATCAGTGAGAAGAAGATCTCCAACATGAAGGACCTGCTCCCCGTGCTCGAGGCCATTGCCAAGCAGCAGAAGCAGCTCCTCATCGTCGCCGAGGACATCGAGGGCGAAGCCTTGGCCACCTTGGTGGTCAACAAGCTCCGCGGCACCCTGCACTGCACTGCCGTCAAAGCCCCTGGCTTCGGCGACCGTCGCAAGGAAATGCTGAAGGACATCTCGGTGCTGACCGGCGGTCAGGTGATCTCCGAGGAGCTCGGACTATCGCTGGAGAACGTCACCCTCAGCGACTTGGGCAGCGCCAAGACCATCCTCATCGACAAGGACAACACGACCATCGTCGATGGAGCTGGCGACAAGAAGAAGATCGACGCCCGCCAGAACGAGATCCGGGCTCAGATCGAGAACACCACCAGCGACTACGATCGCGAGAAGCTGCAGGAGCGGCTGGCCAAGCTGGTCGGCGGCGTCGCCGTGGTCAAGGTTGGCGCGGCCACCGAAACGGAAATGAAGGAGAAGAAGGCTCGAGTCGAGGACGCCCTCCACGCCACTCGCGCAGCCGTCGAGGAAGGCATCGTGGCCGGTGGCGGGGTCCCCCTGCTTCGCGCCCAGGCAGCCCTGAAGAACCTCGAGCTGAGCGACGAGCAGACGATCGGCGTCAAGATTGTGCACCGGGCCCTCGAGGAGCCGATTCGCCAAATCGCGCGTAACGCCGGTGAAGAAGGCTCGATCATCGTGCAGAAGGTGCGGGAAGGTAAGAAGCAGTTCGGCTACGACGCCCAAACCAACGAGTATGGCGATCTGATCAAGCGTGGCGTCATCGACCCGGTCAAGGTCGTGCGCATCGCCCTGCAGAACGCGGCCAGCGTCGCTAGCCTGATGCTGACCACCGAGGCCATGGTTGCCGACCTCCCGAAGGACGACAAAGGCGCCGGAGCCTCTGGCGGCCACAGTCACGACTACTAGACGGCACGACGACTAGAGGGCACGACGTCTGAACTGACGACGAGCCGTCAACCGGTGAAGGTCGGCTTCCTCAGGGGGGCCGGCCTTCGGTCGTTTCAGCCGCCAGTCCCAGCGTCGTGGTCGACGGTCAGCTCGACGTCCACTTCGCTGGGCACCGGGTCCTCGCAGGCGTCCAGCTTCTCGGGGGTCAGCGTCTCCTCATAGGGCACGTAACCCGTGCCTGAGATCTCGACTAAAGTGGCGCCGCTAGTCCAGATCTCACAGCTCAGCTGCTGCAGATCGCTGGGCGCTGCGGCATCTCGCTCGATGTCGCAAGCCACATTGGCCCCGTCCTCGAGGGTCTTCCAAGACTCGGGATCGTTCAGCACGAAAACCGGTTCCTCACCAGCGCTCCAGGTCACTCGTAAGGTCATGTCCGTCGGCAGCGGTCCGTCCGCTGCGGTGATGTGAACGGTAAACAGCGGCTCTGGCGGACCGACCGGTGGGCATCCGCCATCGCCCGAGCCGGCGCTGGACGACGACGATCCCCCGCCACCTCCGTTGCAGGCGCCGAACAACGGGCCAAGCAACAGTCCAGCGAGCGTCACTGGCAACGCGTACCGAATCCAAGCCACCACAATCATCTAGCCTATTGCCGTCCCGGTGGCAGACGCAAGCCAACCGGGTCAGCGGGCCGAGCCGGCCGACCGAGCCCGCACTGCCCTCGGCCCGGCCCCCGCGACTTGTCTCGCCATCGCCCAGCCGACTCGGCTACAGTTCGTCTGTGCCTCAGCCCGTAGACGCAGCCCAACATCACCCAAGAGGCCGGGCCTGGTTGGACCTCGTCAGCCCTCGCATCACGGCCCTCGCAGCAGTCGCCACCAGCCTGACCTTGCTCAGCTGCGCGGCCAAGCCTCCACGGGACAAGGGCCCCATGGGTGTCCTGCCCGCTGCCGTGACGAGCGCCGAGCCTGAGTGGATCCCCTTCACCATCCGGGCAGGCCGCGCGCTGCCGAGCGACCCGCGAGAGCGACGGTTCGGCGAGCTCCGCCAGCTGACCTTCGACGGCACCAGCGGAGCACCTCGCTGGCACCCTGACGGCCGCCAGCTGGTCTATGAATCCGGCCGGTCTGCCAACAGCTGTGGTGAGCTGCGGCGCCTCGATCTGAGCTCTGGCGCGAGCGAGCGCCTGTCGCCGGATCGCGGTTGGGCGAGCGCCGGTGCCTTCTCCGCCGACGGCACCCGCTTCCTGTTCACCCTCTCGAAGGCGACCAAACCACCCTGCCCTCATTTGTTCGATGGGCTACGCTGGACCCTGCCCCAATGTGACATCCACGCCGGCGCCTACGCTCGATCCCCGGTCGGCGGCGCCGAGTCCTTGGACGCCCCCACTGTCGTGATCGAGAGTCCAGCCTATGATGCCGAGCTCGACGCCAGTGCTGACGGTCAGCGGGTGGTGTTCACATCCATGCGGGATGGCGATCCTGACCTCTACATTGCAACGCCCAGCGGCCAGCAGGTCAGGCGCATCACCGCCACCCCTGGCTACGACGGCGGTGCCCGCTTCTCCCCCGACGGGAGCCGACTGGTTTGGCAGGCAGAACGGTTGAACGACGAGGCGGTCGAGGCCTACCAGGAGCAGCTCGCCCAGGGCAGCGTCGAGCCCCGGTCACTGGCGATCCTCTTGGCGGGCTCTGAGGGACAGCACCAGAGAGTGATCGTCAGCCGCAGCGGCTACAACATCACGCCGTCGTTCCTGCCTGATTCGCGGCATGTCTTGTTCGCCTCCGACTACGACGATCCGGCAGCAGCGACGGGCAAGGCTCGCAACTTCGAGCTCTATTTGGTGGATCCTGAGGGCCCCGCCACGGCCACGGGGACGGGCCGCATCGAGCGGGTGACCTATCAGGACGACTTCGATGGCGATGGGCACATCTCCCCAAATGGGCAGTACCTGGTGTTCACGTCCAGTCGCATGGCGACCACCGCTGGGGGGACGAACCTGTTCATCGCCCGGTGGCTCGATGGTGCCGAATTCCGTTAGGATTTCCGCCTAAGCCAAGCGGAGCACCTTGCACATCACCCAAAAGCACTGTACTAACTATAATATCTAGCATTCTGTCGGGGCTAGATGCGCTGGCGGGTGTGT